>JACMKH010000266.1 GCA_014380205.1 Sphingomonadaceae bacterium | reverse complement strand
GCCGTGGGCTCCGCGCCCGCCGGCCATGCAGAGGCGGCGATTCCCGCGTTCTGCGCGGCCTGCGCCTCGCCGGGAAGCCCATGGGTGGTCGCCAGCACGACATATTCCTGGAACTCGTTGGGCTCCTGAATCGAGCGGGTCGCGCGCGCCAGCCGGAACATGTCGAGGTTGGCCTGATCGTCGAGCGCCGCGAGATTCTGGTACGAGAAGAGGATGTCGTGCCAGCGGTCGGGCTCGGTTCCATAGGCGCGCAGCAGCATCTCGCTATACGTGTTGAACCGCGCAAGATCGCGCGCCTCGGCGGCGTAACGCAGCGGCACCATGATCCAGTTGTCAGGCACCGGCTGGCCCGAGGCGCGCTTGAGCTCGATCGCGCGGTCGATCGTGGCGTATCCGGCCTGAATGTTGTTCGAGCGGAACTGGACGTTGGCGACCTGGATGGCCGCGTCCGCATTTTGCGGCCCGTAGCGCAGAGCATTCTCATAGGCGGCGAGCGCCGCCGGCCAATCCTCGCGCTCCTGCGCGTCGTTGCCGATCAGGATATAGAGCGCGGGCCGCCGTGCGATCTCGACGCGGTTGCTTTGCAACGAGAGTTGGGCGCCCTGGAGGAGCAGCGGCATGACCTGCGCGTCGGCGGCGCCCGCCGTCTGCATCGCCGCGCCGACCTGGATAAGCATCTGGCCGACGATGAAGCGGTCGTCGTCGTTGACGATCAGCGGTACGGCGCTCTGCGTCTGCGAAAGCGCCGTAGCGGTGTCCTTGGGCTCGGCGGCGAGCGCGGCCTGCGCCGCGGCCACTGGCGCGCGCACCGGTTCGCTGATCTCGCCAGCGTCGAACTCTACGGCCTCCTCGGCCGCCGGTTGCGCCTGCGCGGGAGCCAGCGCCAACCCGGAAATGCCTGTGCACAACGCCGCGCCCAGCGCGAGTTTTGAGACGAGTTTCATATTGCCTTCTCCCAAGCCAGCGCGGCGGCTAGCCCGCCTGTCGCCTTCCCTGCTACTAACGGATGTCCCCGCCGACAAGTTGCGTGGGCCGGGGCGATCTGCCGCGCGGCCGCTGAACGGCGATTGAACCGGCGGCCGCGCCCGCTTTGACGCCGCGCGGCGAAAGGCCTAACGTGCCGCGCATGCTCGCAATTCTGTCGCCGGCCAAGTCGCTCGACTTCGAGAGCGGCCTGCCCGAAATCGCCCGCACCGAACCGCGCTTTCCGATCGAGACCGACCGGCTCGTCACCGCCGCGTCGAACCTTTCGAAACCCAAGCTCAAGCGCGTGATGCCCGTCTCGGACAGCCTGATCGAGCTCAACCATCGCCGCTACCGCGATTTCTGGTCGCAACCCGAGCGCCAGGCGATCTACGCCTTCGCGGGCGACGTCTATCGCGGCTTCGAGGCCAAATCGCTCGAGCCCGAGGCGATCGACTTCGCCCAGGACCATGTCCGCATCCTCTCGGGGCTCTACGGCCTGCTCCGGCCGCTCGACCGAATCCGCCCATACCGGCTCGAGATGGGAACGCGCTGGGCGCCGCGGTACAGGACGCTGGTGGATTTCTGGGGCGGCAAGATCGCGCGACAGCTGGCGGACGATCTCGACGCCGAAGGCTCGGACGTGATCGTCAACCTCGCGAGCCAGGAGTATTGGGCCGCGCTCGACGGCGCGCGGGCGCTCAGGGGCGCGCGGATCATCGCCATCGATCTGCGCGAGGAGCGCGGCGGCGAGGCGCGCTTCATCAGCTTCGAGGCCAAGCGCGCGCGCGGGCTCGTCGCGCGTTACATCTGCGAGCATCGGCTCGACGATCCCGAGGCGCTGAAGGGTTTCGACACCGACGGCTATCGCTTCGACGCGGCGGCGTCCGAGGGCGACAGCTGGCGCTTAGTGCGGACACCGGCGGCTTGAAAAAACGGCCTCCAGCGCCCAGATTCATCCCCAATCCCGGCCCCCGAGACTGGCCATCTTCCCCCTCCCCTGCTAGTCTCCGAACCAGCGCATTTCAGCGGAAAGCAGCCTTTTGAGCGACGAGCCCATCCTCGCCGAGCCCTCGGACATTTCGCCCATCGACATCGTCGACGAGATGAAGGCGAGCTATCTCGATTACGCGATGTCGGTGATCGTAAGCCGCGCGCTGCCCGACGTACGCGACGGCCTCAAGCCCGTCCACCGCCGCATCCTCTACGCCTGCCAAGAGGGCGGATTCGTGCCCGGCCGGCCGTATCGCAAATCGGCCAAGATCGTCGGCGACGTGATGGGCAACTATCATCCGCACGGCGACAGCTCGATCTACGACGCGCTGGCGCGGCTCGCGCAGGATTGGGCGATGCGCGTGATGCTGATCGACGGCCAGGGCAATTTCGGCTCGATGGACCCCGATCCGCCAGCATCGATGCGCTACACCGAGGCGCGGCTCACCAAGGTGGCGATGACCCTGCTCGAGGATCTCGAGAAGGACACCGTCGATTTCGTTCCCAATTACGACGGCTCGCGCGATGAGCCCCAAGTGCTCCCCGCGCGCTTTCCCAACGTGCTCGTCAACGGCGCGGGCGGGATCGCCGTCGGCATGGCGACCAACATTCCCCCGCACAACCTCGGCGAGGTGCTCGACGCGTGCTTCGCCTATATCGACAACCCCGCGATCAGCATCGACGAGCTCATCGAGATCGTCCCCGCGCCCGATTTCCCGACCGGCGCGCTGATCCTGGGCCGCGCCGGCGCGCGCTCGGCCTATCACACCGGGCGCGGCTCGATCATCATGCGCTCGCGCCACGAGATCGAGGAAAGCCGCGCCAATAGGGGAGAGGGGCGTCGCGCGATCATCCTCACCGAAATCCCCTATCAGACGAGCAAGAACAACCTCGTCGAGCGGATCGCCGATGCCGCGCGCGACAAGCGGATCGAGGGCATTTCGGACGTCCGCGACCTGTCGAGCCGCGAGGGCGTGCGCATCGTCATCGATTTGAAGCGCGACGCCACCCCCGATGTCGTGCTCAACCAACTCTGGCGCCACACCCCCGCGCAATCGAGCTTCCCCGCCAACATGCTCGCGATCCGCGGCGGGCGGCCCGAGACGCTCAACCTGCGCGATTTTATCGAGGCCTTCGTCAAGTTTCGCGAGGAGGTCATCACGCGGCGCGCCAAGTTCGAGCTCGCCAAGGCGCGCGACCGCGCGCATCTCTTGCTCGGCCTTGTCGTCGCGGTGACCAATCTCGACGAGGTCGTGCGGATCATCCGCGCCTCGGCCAACCCCGCCGAGGCGCGCGCCGCGCTGCTCGCGCGCGAATGGCCGATCGCCGAGATCCGCCAATATATCCGGCTCGTCGAGGCGGTCGAAACCGTCGTCGCGGGTGATATCTACAAGCTCTCGGAAGCGCAGGTCCGCGCGATCCTTGACCTCCGCCTCCACCGCCTGACCGCGCTCGGCCGCGACGAGATCGGCGAGGAGCTCGCCGGCCTCGCCGCGTCGATCGGCGAGCTGCTCGCGATCCTCGCCGACCGCGCCAAGCTCTACGCGGTGATGCGCGAGGAGCTCGAGGCGATCCGCACGACCTACGTCACCCCTCGCCGCTCGGAGATCGTCGCCGCCGACGCCGACATCGAGGACGAGGATCTCATCGAGCGCGAGGACATGGTCGTCACGGTCACGCTCGGCGGCTACATCAAGCGCACGCCGCTCGAGACCTTCCGCGCGCAGAAGCGCGGCGGCAAGGGCCGCGCGGGAATGGCGACCAAGGACGAGGACGCGGTCACCGAGCTGTTCGTCACCTCGACCCACACCCCCGTGTTGTTCTTCTCGACCCACGGCAAGGTCTATCGGATGAAGGTCTGGCGGCTGCCCGAGGGCGGCGCCAACACGCGCGGCCGATCGATGATCAACCTGCTCCCGCTGGCTCCCGGCGAGACCATCTCGACCGTGCTTCCGCTCCCCGAGGACGAGGCCGAATGGGGCAAGCTTCACGTCGTCTTCGCGACCGCGCGCGGCGGCGTCCGGCGCAACTCGATGGACAGTTTCACCAGCATCCCCTCGAACGGCAAGTTCGCGATGCGCTTCGAGGAGGATTCCGACGATTGTCTGATCGGCGTCGCGCTGTTGACCGGGACCGACGACGTCCTGCTCGCGACGCGCAACGGCAAGGCGATCCGCTTCGAGGCGACGGCGGTGCGCGAATTCCAGAGCCGCACCTCGACGGGCGTGCGCGGGATCGCGCTCAAGGGCGACGACCGGGTCATCTCGCTCTCGATCCTCAAGGGCTTCGCCGCCTCGACCGAGGAGCGCGAGGAATATCTGCGCGCCGCGCCGTGGAAGGAGAATGAGAACGAGGCCACGCTCGGCCCCGAGCGGATGCGCGAGTTCGCCGAGGCCGAGCAGTTCATCCTCACGGTCTGCGCCAACGGCTATGGCAAGCGCACCAGCGCCTATGAGTATCGCCGCACCAACCGCGGCGGCCAAGGCATCACCAACATCGCCAACATCGGTCGCAACGGCCCCGTCGTTGCGAGCTTCCCCGCCGCCAACGGCGAGCAGCTGATGCTCGTCACCGATCAGGCCAAGCTCATCCGCATGACCATGGGCGATCTGCGCGTGATCGGCCGCGGCAGCGCGGGCGTCCGCCTCTTCGACGTCGCCGACGACGAGCACGTCGTCTCCGCCGCGCGGATCGAGGAGAGCGAGGAGGAGGCCGAGGCCGACCTGCGCGAGGCCGAGCCTCCCGAACAGGGTTAACCGCCCGGCGGTGGCGGCGCGCGGCGATTGCGCAATCCCCCGGTCGCATGTAGGCTTCGCTCGGCGCCGTCAGTGGCGCGGGCGGGGAGAGTGTGATGTCGACCTCCGGCTACGGCCTCACTGTCGATCGCGACGGCGGCCAGTTCTATATGGACGTGTTTTACACGGTCGACGGCTACAGCGACCCCGAGACCGGCGAATATTTCGGCGACACCTCGTGGAGCTTCAGCGTCGCCGGTCAGCATGGCGGGGGCGGCGGCGGGGGGTTCGGCTCGGAATCGGAGAGTATCCCGATCAGCTTCGATTTTCTCGGAGCGGGCAACGTCATCCTTCAGTTCGATTTCAATTTCTCGGCGCAAAACACCTTCAGCGCCGAATCCACCTCTTTCTACGTCAACATGCTCATCGCCGGAGTGGCCTTCATCGATCTCGTCCTGACCGGTGGGGAAGACCAGGACCTCATCATCGCCGGATCGGGCAACGACAGCCTGCGCGGTTTCGGAAGCGATGACGTGTTCGACGCGGGCGGCGGCGATGATCTGCTCAAGGGCGGCGACGGCAACGACATCCTCAACGGCGGACAAGGCGCGGACACGATGCACGGCGGCGGCGGCGGCGACCTCTATCATGTCGACAACGCGGGCGACGTGATCGTCGAGTTCCCCGCGGGGGGCGGCGACGCCGTCATCACCTCGACCGACTATGTGCTCGGCGCGAACCTCGAGAATTTGTCGGTCGCCATCGGCGGCCTCACGACCGGCGGCAACGCGCTCGACAACCGGATCGACGGCAGCGCGGGCGCCGACAGCATCGACGGGGCCGAGGGCGACGACTCGATCTATGGCAATGGCGGCGGCGGGGTGCTGGCCGGCGGCGAAGGCGACGACTTTCTGCTCGCGGGCTTCGGCGGGCCCGACGACAGCACGCTTTTGGGCGGAAACGGCGAGGATGTGCTCTCGGGGGCGCTGACCGGCGTGAGCTGGCTGTACGGCGGCGCGGGCAACGACCATTTCATCGGCAATGCGAGCTCGACAATCTGGGTGAGCTATGCCGATGCGCTGGGCCGCGTGCGGGTCGATCTGACGACACCGGCCGCCAACACCGGCGAAGCGGCCGGCGACACCTATTCGAACATCGCGCATGTGCTCGGCTCGAGCTTCGGAGACGCGCTGCTCGGCGCGGGAGCGGGCGAGCTCCTGAGCGGGGCGGGCGGCGGCGACAAGCTGCGCGGCCGCGCCGGCGACGACACGCTCGAGGGCGGCGTTGGCGGCGACATCCTCGACGGCGGCG
>JACMKH010000265.1 GCA_014380205.1 Sphingomonadaceae bacterium | reverse complement strand
GCGGCGTCGCTGTCGGCGGGCTCGAGCCGCCCGACGATCCCGGTCGGATTGTCGTTGTCGCCCATCACCGTGATCAGGATCGCGCCGTCGGGCGCCACGGCGAAGCTCGTCGGCCCGCGCTGCGCGACGTCGCGCGAGCGCGCGATGATCGTGAAATCCTCGACCGCCTCGCCGCTCGCGGGGATCGTCATCACCTGCCCCGAATAATTATCGAGGAAGACATAGCGGCCGCGCGCTTCGGGTATCCGGCTCCCGCGATAGACGATTCCCCCGATCACCGAGCGCAGGAAGGCGGTGTGGCGATAGGTCAGCACCGGCCCGCGCGGCGTTCCCATCACCGGATCGGGCGGCGCGAATCCCTGCTGCGCCTGGCGGCCCTCGATGAAGGGGAACTGGTAGTTGCCGCCGCGCTCGATCCGGTCGACCTCCTCCCACACGGTCGAGCCGACCTCGCCCGCCCAAAGATTTCCGTTGGCGGGGTCGAACGCGATCCGGAAGGGATTACGCAGCCCGTGCGCCCAGAACTCGCCGAGCGCTTGGCGGTTGCCGGCGTAGGGATTGTCGAGCGGGATGAAGTAATTGGCGGTTTCCCCATTCCTCGGTTGGCGCGCGATGGGACGCGAGACCGATCCGCCGCGCCGGTCGACGTCGATCCGCAATATCCCGCCGACCAGCGCGCAGTCGATCCGGTTGTGGCATTCCTCCATCGAGGCCTCGCCGACCGCGAGATAGAGGAAGCCGCCGGGGCCGAACTCGACCGAGCCGCCGTTGTGATAGCCGTCGTTGTCGCGTCGCTGCGCGATCAGCGGCAGCGCGCTCGCGGTGCGCGCCGGCTCATCGGAAAGCGAGATGTCGTAGCGGTTGAGCCGGTTGGTCTGCGAATCCGCGCGATATTCGGTGTAATAGACATAGACGAAGCCCGCGCTGGGCGATCCCTCGCGGCCGAACTCGGGATGGAGATCGAAGCCCAGCGCGCCGTTCTCCATCTCGACATATCCGACGCCGTCGCGAAGATCGAGCAGCAGCGTCTTGTTGGCGCCCGACGGATAATCGACGCGGTAGAGCCGGCCGTTGCGCTCGAGCACATAGAGCGTCGAGGGATCGCCATCGGCGAACTGCGCCATGATCGGCGTCTCGAACGTCGTCGCTCCCAGAGCGTTGACGATCACGTAGGGCGTATCGTCATCGAGATTGGCCGAGAGGCGGAGGTTGGTGACCCAGTTGGCGAAATCGCGGCTCTGGGTGAAGGTGTAGGCGACGACGATCGGGCTGGTCGCGAACAGCAGGATCGCCCACACCGCGGGCTTGCTCAGCAGCCCGAGCAGATGGGCGAAAAACCCGCCGATCCGCGCCCCCCGCCTGCGCGCGACGCCGAGCGCGACGAACGCCGCGAGATGGAGAAGCAATGCGATAACCGATGCGTCGAGCAGCAGCTCGGGGCTGAAGTTGATCCCGGTCAGGAAGAACAGCCACAGCGCCGCCGCGACCACGCCGACGACTAGCGCGTAGATCTCCTTCGCCGTGCGACGCGGCTCGTCGAACACATCCCAGCCGCTGATCAGCCGATTGGCGAGGAAGGCGAGGCCGCACGCGATCACGAATATCCTGACCACCTCGCGCGTGTCGGCGGCGCTGAAGTCCACGGCCGGCAGGTTGAGCAGCGCGCGCGGGATGAGCTGGACGCGACCTGCGATTTCCGCCCCCACGAGCACCGCCACGGTGACGATGAGCAGCTGGAGCGCGAAGACGAGCAGGCGTGACATGATCCGGCAAATCCCCCATGGGCGGCGCGTCGCCTCCCCTCCCATCAGTCCCTATCGCAAAAGATTCGATGCGTGAATCTCCCATGATCCTGCTCGCGCTCGCCGCAGCCGCGAGCGCCGCCGCGCCAGCGCGCGCGGAGGATTCGATCGTGGTCACCGCCTCGCGCACCGGGGAGGACGTCGAGGCGAGCGGTGGTTCGGTAGTCGAGCGCGAGGCTATCGAGCGGCTCCAGCCGGTCAGCCTGGTCGAGGCGATCGACCGCGAGCCGGGGCTGCGCGCCTTCACCAAGGGCGGGATCGGCGGCGGCACCTATATCGGGCTGCGCGGCGCCGAGCCCAATTTCACAAGCGTGCTTATCGAGGGCGCACGGGTCAACGACCCGACCAACAGCCAGGGCGGCGCGTTTGACCTCGTCCAACTCGATCCCGGCACGGTCGAGGCGATCGAGATCGTGCGCGGCGGCTACAGCGCGATCCACGGCTCGGACGCGCTCGCCGGCGTGATCAACCTCAGGCTGCGCCGCCCCGCGCCGCGCGAATTCGCGGGCGAGATCGGCGGGCAGATCGACAGCGAGGGCGCGGCGGGGCTGCGCGGGCTCGTCTCGGCAGGGATCGGCGAAGGCGGGCTGCTCGCGAGCGCGGGCTGGTTCGACAGCGGCGATCTCGGCATCGCGAGCGATCTCAAGCGCTTCCAGCTGCTCGCCCGCGCCACGCGGAGTCTCGAGGGCTATGCGCTGGGCCTCACCGCGCTCCGCGCCGACACCGCGCGTTCGGGCTTTCCCGAGGACAGCGGCGGTCCGCGCCTCGCGGCCAGTCCCGAGCGCGAGACGCGCGACACCGATTTGACGCTGCTCGCGCTCGATATCGGTCGCGCCGCGCCCGCCCCCGTCGCCCCGCGTCTGCTCATCAACTGGTCGCGGCAGGACAGCCTGATCGACACCCCCGCGATCGCCCCAGGCGTGCTCGACGGCGTCCCCGCGCTGCTCACCGACAACCGCTTCGATCGCTTCGAGGCGGTCGGCGATGTCGGCGTCTCCCTTGGGTCGTTGCTCAGCCTTGTGGCGGGCGCGGGCTATCTGCGCGAGGAAGGCGACAGCGCGGGGACGATAGACATCGGCTTCCCGCTGCCGACCGACTTCTCGCTCGCGCGCGAGGTGCGCAGCGCCTTCGCCGAGGCGTCGCTGCGTCCGGCCGAGCGGCTCTCGCTGAGCGCGGGCGCGCGCTTCGACGACGCCTCGACCAATCCCGGCGAATGGACCGGCCGTACCGCGATCAGCGCCCAGCCATGGGCGGACGGCCCGATCATTTTCGCGAGCATCGGCGAGGGCTACAAGCTGCCCAGCCTGTTCGCGCTCGCCTTCCCGCTGATCGCCAATCCGGACCTGCTACCCGAGCGGAGCCGCAGCATCGAAGCAGGAGCGCGCATGCCGATCGGCGCGCGCGGCTACGTCCAGCTCGCGCTTTTCGACACACGCTACACCGATCTGATCGACTTCGACCCCGAGCGCTTCACCAACGTTAACCGCGCACGCGTCGACACGCGCGGCTTCGAGATCGACGCCGATCTCGAGCTCGCCCCCCCGCTCGGCCTGCGCGGGATACTGTCGTATCTCGATGTCGATGTTCCGCCCGGAACGCCGCCGCTGAGGAGCCGCCCGCGCTGGCAGGCCGGCCTCGGGCTCGACTGGCGACCGGCCGCATCGCTCACGCTCGGGCTCGACGGCCGCTATGTCGGCCCCGAGTTCGACAGCTCGGTCCCCACCGGGCTGATCCGTCGCGAAGGCCGCGCCGTGATCGACGCGAGCGCGCGCTGGCAGGCCAGCGAGCGGATCAACGTGACGCTCGCGCTACGCAACCTGCTCGACGCCGATTATGAGGAGGCGGTCGGCTTCCGCGCGACCGGGACCGTCGCGCGGCTCGCGGTGAGTGCGGGCTTCTGACGGCTTTGCGCAATCCGCCGCCAGCCGCTATTCGTGCGGCATGACCTCCAGCGAGGATATCGCCATGCCCCACGACAATCCGCTCGGCCTCGACGGCTTCGAGTTCGTCGAGTTCACCGGCCCCGATCCGCAGGCGCTCGCCGACCTGTTCGTCAAAATGGGCTTCACCCATGTCGCGACACACCGCACCAAGAACGTCCGCCGCTATGCGCAAGGCGACATCAATTTCCTGCTCAACTGCGACGGCGGCGGGCAGGTCGCCGATTTCCGCGAGGAGCATGGCCCATCGGCCAACGCGATGGCGTTCCGCGTCCACGACGCCGACAAGGCGCTCGCGCTCGCGGTCGAGCGCGGCGCGGTGGCTGTCGAGGGCCGGCACGGGCCCGGCGAGCTCGACATCCCCGCGATCGAGGGGATCGGCGGCGCCAACCTCTACCTGGTCGACAAATATGGGGGCGAGTCGATCTACGACACCGATTTCGAGCCCGTCGATGGCGCGAGCCCAGACGGCAACGACGTCGGGCTCCACACGCTCGACCATCTCACTCACAACCTCAACCGCGGGCGGATGGATTATTGGGCGGACTATTACGAGCGCATCTTCAACTTCCGCGAGATCCGCTATTTCGACATCGAGGGCAAGCAGACCGCGCTGGTCTCCAAGGCGATGACCGCGCCTGACGACAAGATCAAAATTCCCTTGAACGAGAGCCAGGACGAGCACAGCCAGATCGAGGAATTCATCCGCGACTATCACGGCGAGGGCATCCAGCACCTCGCGCTCGCCACCGACGATATCTTCGCGACGGTCGACGCGCTCCGCGCCAACGGCATCCGCTTCCAGGACACCCCCGACACTTATTATGAGGCGATCGACAAGCGCGTGCCCGGCCACGGGCACAGCGTCGAAGAGATGCGCAAGCGCAAGATTCTGATCGACGGCTCGCCCGAGACCGGCGAGGGGCTGCTGCTTCAGATCTTCACCGAAAACATGGTCGGCCCGATCTTCTTCGAGATCATCCAGCGCAAGGGCAACGAGGGCTTCGGCGAGGGCAATTTCAAGGCGCTGTTCGAGTCGATCGAGCTCGACCAGATCAAGCGCGGCGTGATCCCGGCGAAGCAGGAGGCGTGATGAACGACCCCCCTCCCTGAAAGGGAGGGGCAGGGGGTGGGTCGCGAGACGGCGAAGTCCGGCGAGCGTCCGATCTCTCCCCCAAATGGCGAAGCCGGAGGCATCGAGCCTCTGTCTTCGCCACACCCACCCTTAGCCCCTCCCTTTCAGGGAGGGGGGAGATACGATGCACCCCACCTACCTCACCGGCTTCGGCGCGCACCACTCCACTGAGGCGATCCCCAGCGCGCTCCCCATCGGCCGCAATTCGCCCCAGCGCCCGCCCTTCGGCCTCTACGCCGAGCAGCTCTCGGCGACCGCCTTCACCGCGCCGCGCGCCGAGAATCGGCGCTCATGGCTCTACCGAATGCGGCCGAGCGGGGAGCATGGGCCGTACGTCGCTTATAAAGGAGCGAAGCACTTCGCGCCCGGCATCTCGGCAAGCCCGCTGCCGCCCAACCGGCTGCGCTGGTCGCCGATCGAGGCGCCCTCGGGCGAGGTCGATCTGATCGATTCGCTGTTCACGATGATGGCGAGCGGCAATCCCGCCGACGGCGAGGGGGTCGCGGTCCACCTCTACGCGGCCAATAAGGACATGGAGCGCCGCGCGTTCATGAATGCCGACGGCGAGCTCGTCTTCGTTCCCGAGCAGGGCGCGCTGCGGCTGCTCACCGAGTTTGGGGTGCTCGATGTCGCTCCCGGCTCGATCGGCGTGATCCCACGCGGCGTCCGCTTTCGCGCCGAGCTGCCCGACGGCGCCGCGCGCGGTTATGTCGGCGAAAACCACGGCGAGCTCTTCCGTCTCCCCGAGCTCGGCCCGCTCGGCTCGAACGGCCTCGCCAATCCCCGCGACTTCGAGAGCCCCGCCGCCTGGTTCGAGGACGTGGACGAGGATTTCGAGCTGATCCACAAGGCCCGCGGCAGCCTCTGGACCACGACCTTGCGCCATTCGCCGCTCGACGTCGTCGCGTGGCACGGCAATCTCGCGCCCTATCGCTACGACCTCGCGCGCTTCAACACGATCGGGACCGTGAGCTATGATCATCCCGATCCCTCGATCTTCACCGTGCTGACCTCGCCTTCGGCGATTCCCGGCACCGCCAACTGCGATTTCGTGATCTTCCCCCCGCGCTGGATGGTCGGCGAGGACACGTTCCGCCCGCCGTGGTTCCACCGCAACCTGATGAGCGAGGCGATGGGGCTGATCTACGGCGCTTACGACGCCAAGGCCGAGGGCTTCGTGCCGGGCGCGCTCAGCCTCCACAACATCATGACGAGCCACGGGCCCGATCTCGAGACGTGGCGCGGGGCGAGCGCGGCCGAGCTCAAGCCACACAAGACCGAGGGCACGATGGCCTTCATGTTCGAGAGCCGGCGCGTGTACGTGCCGACCGACCAGGCGCTCAAGAGCGATGCGCTGCAGGCGGATTACGACGAATGTTGGCAGGGTTTCCCCAAGGCGGACCTTCCCTGAACGCACGCCGTCGTCAATATCCGTTCAACCTTGCGAATCTCTCCCGATGGAAGCTGGCGTTGCCCCATTGGTTCTCCAGCACCCTCGCGCGCTTGAGGTAAAAGCCCGCGTCATGCTCGTCGGTCATCCCGATGCCGCCGTGGAGCTGGATCATCTCGCGGCTGACGAGATTGAGCGTGTCGCAGGCGGTCGCCTTGGCGAGGCTCGCGGCTTGGTCGATGTCCGATCGGCCCGCGTCGATCGCCTCGAGCGCGCCTTCGACCGATGAGCGCATCAGCTCGATCTCGGTGAACATGATCGCCATCCGGTGCTGGAGCGCCTGGAAGCTCGACAGCGGCTGGCCGAACTGGACGCGCGTCTTGAGATAATCGTTGGTCGTCTCGAACGCCTGCACCGCCATACCGAGCATCTCGGCCGCGGTCGCGGCGCGCGCCCGGTCGAGCACCTTGTCGAGCAGTCCGTCGCCTCCATCGTCGAGCTTTTCGGCCTGGGCGTCGGCGAACGTCACATCGGCGTGGCTGCGCGAATCGACCATGCGGCGTTGCGCGGGTGTGACGCCGGGCGCGTCGCCCGCTACGAGATACAGGCCGTCGCTCGCCGCGACGACGAACAGGCCCGCCCCGTCGCCCTCGGGGACAAAGGCCTTGACCCCGCTCAGTCTGCCGTCCGACGCGCGTGTTTCGACCGTATCGGGGCGATGATGTGGCCCCTCGTCGATCGCGAGCGTCGCGACCAGTTCGCCGCTCGCGAGCTTGGGCAGCCATTCGCTTTTCTGCGCCTCAGAGCCGCCGAGGATGATCGCGCCCGCCGCCGCCGCGCTCGCCGCGAGCGGCGTCGCGGCGAGGTTGCGGCCGAGCTCCTCGAGCACGAGGCCGAGGCTGAGCCAGCCGAATTCCGATCCGCCCTGCGCTTCGGGAATGATGATCCCGGCCCAGCCCATCTGCGCCATTTCGGCCCAGGCGGCGGCGTCAAAGCCCTCGGCGGGCGCGGCATCGCGCATCCGGCGGAACGCCGCGACGGGCGACTGCTCGTTGGACCAGTCGCGCGCCATGTCGCGGAGCATGGTCTGTTCGTCGTTGAGCGCGGCCATCGTTTCCTTTCTCCTGCCCTCTCCCCGTAAGCGGGGAGAGGGAGTTATTGATGATCCCGCATCCCCAGGATCCGCTTGGCGATGACGTTGTTCTGGATCTCGGACGAGCCGCCGTAGATCGATACCGCCTTGCCCCAGAGCCACCCGCGCGTCGTCTCGAGCTCGGCCTCGGCGAAGCCCTCGCCCTCCCAGCCGAGCCCCCGCATCCCCATGATCTCGAGGCTGATCTCGGCGCGGTCCTGGGTCAGCTTGGCGCCGACGTTCTTCATGATCGAGGTCGCGGCCGAGGGCCCCTGGTTGCCCTTGGCCTCGAGCGCGGCGCGGCGCAGCGTGAGCGCGAAGTTGCGGCTGAGCATGTCATGGCGGATGATCTCTTGGCGAAGCTCGGCGTCGGCGATGCGGCCTTCGCCGTCGGTCTCGCGATATTCGCGCGCGAGCTGGGCGAGCGGCTTGCCGCCGAACAGCCGGCTCGCCGCGCCGCCGCCCGAGAGCGACGAGCGCTCGTGCTGGAGCAGCCGCTTGCCGATCGTCCAGCCCTCGCCTTCGGCCCCGATCCGGTTCGTCTTGGGCACCTTCACCTCGGTGAAGAACGTTTCGCAGAAGGGCGACATGCCCGAGATCATCGCGATCGGCTTCACCTCGACGCCGGGCGAATCCATGTCGATCAGCAGGAAGCTGATCCCCTCGTGCTTCCTGGTCTTGTCGGTGCGGACCAGCGCGAAGCATTTGTCGGCCCATTGGCCGCCGCTCGTCCAGGTCTTCTGGCCGTTGACCAGATAGTGATCGCCCTGATCCTCTGCGAAGGTCTGGAGCGAGGCAAGGTCCGATCCCGCGCCGGGCTCCGAATAGCCCTGGCACCAGCGCACCTCGCCGCGCGCGATCGGCGGGATATGCTCCTGCTTCTGCGCCTCGCTGCCATATTCGAGCATCGTCGGGCCGAACATCATCACGCCCATCCCGCCGATCGGGTTCCACGCGCCGATCCGCGCCATCTCCTCGGAAACGATGCGCGACTGATCGCGGGTCAGCCCGCCGCCGCCATAGGCCGCGGGCCAGGTCGGCACGCCCCACCCCTTGTCGCCCATCGCCTTTTTCCACGCGGCCTCGGCCGGGGCCGGCGGCTCGGGCGCCTCGAGTGCGGAGAGCGAGAGCGGCTGGTTGGCGAGCTCGGCCGGGAAATTCTCGGCGAGCCACGCACGGACCTCCTCGCGAAAGCCTTGGTCGGGATCACTGGCCATGCGCTTGTCTCCTCTACAGCGCCTCGGCGATCAGCCCGGCGAGCGCGATCGCGGTCTGGTCGTGATGTTTGGCGGCGATGATCTGCATGCCGATGGGGAGCCCGCTCGCGTCCTCGCCGATCGGCATCGCGGTCGCCGGAAGGTTGGCGAAGTTCGCGATGCCTATCCAGCCGAACTGATCGCCGAACGGCGTCGGCTCGCCGTCGATCATGAGCGTGCGATCGCGCATCTCGGCCTCGGTGTGCGGGAAGGCGACGCCCCCGAGCACGGGCGCGAGCGCCGCGTCGAACTCCTCGAACAGCCGCCGCCACGCGCGCGCGCAACGCGCCTGCGCGTCGACCAGGTCGAACCAGTCGGAGAGACTCGCCGCCGCCTCTCCGGGCCGCGGGGCGCCGCGCGTCATCGAGATCGCGAGCATCCGCATGTAATCGCGATGCGGCCCCTCCAGATCGGGCAGATGCTCGCTCGACCGCGCGACGCGCGCGCCAGCGGCCTCGCACAGCGCGGCGGCGCGATCGATCGCCCCGATCACCGCACTGTCCGCCCTGCACAGCGGGTGCGTGGTCATAATCAGCAGGCGATGCTCGCCGAGGCTTCGCGCGCGCGGGCGCGGGAGCGCGATGTCCGAGGTCAGATCGAGCGCGAGCGCGAGGTCGGCGGCGCCGCGCGCCATTGG
>JACMKH010000264.1 GCA_014380205.1 Sphingomonadaceae bacterium | reverse complement strand
CGACATCGCGGACTTCACCACGCCCGAAGGGCACGGCATGCTCAACGTCTGGATGAGTCATGGCGACAAGGTGACCGAGCTGCCGCCCGGCTTCAAGCTGATGGCCTCCACGCCGAGCTGCCCGATCGCCGGCATGGCCGACGAAGCACGTGGCTTTTATGGCGTGCAGTTCCATCCCGAGGTCACGCACACGGTGAAGGGCCGCGAGATGATCGAGCGCTTCGTGCTGCAGATCGCCGGCGCCAGGCCCGACTGGGTCTCGCGCGAGCAAGCCCAGCCGCCGCCGGGCCTGTGGCGCCCGCACATCCTCACCGACGAGGGGCTGCGCGACACCGCGCGCTGGTATCGCGACCAAAGCTGGCTCGGCTGAGCCCGCCTTCGCGCCGCCGCCATGCCGCCGCAATCGTTTGGCAAGGCGGCGGGCGAACGCCTAAGGAGCCGCCATGACCGACCGCGACGAGACGTTCGACCGCGTGAAGGCGCTGATCGCGCCCTACAATCCCAACGGCGTTGCGCTCACGGACGCGACGACCTTCCAGGGCGATCTCGAATGGGACAGCCTCACCGTGATGGATTTCGTCGCCTCGATCGAGGACGAGTTCGAGATTATCATCACGATGAACCAGCAGGCCGAGATCGAGACGGTCGGTCAACTCGTCGACGCCGTCGAGGAGCTTCGGGGCTAGCCTCCCGCGCGCGCTCGCGCACGGCAATTCCAGGGACGCAATGCATGACCGAAGCCGCCGCGACCGCGCACGATCCCGCCGAAGGGCCCCGCCCAGCGCCGCCGAAATCGGACCTGTTCGCCAAGTTCGCGCCGCTGATGGCCGAGCGCCAGGCGTTGCTCGACACGGGGCTGCGCGATCCCTTCGCGATTGTGATGGATGAGGTCCATTCGCCAACGCTCGCGACGATCCGCGGCAAGCAGACCATATTGCTCGGCACCTATAATTACATGGGAATGACCTTCGATCCCGACGTGATCGACGCGGGCAAGGATGCGCTCGACGCGTTCGGCGCGGGGACGACGGGGAGCCGCGTGCTCAACGGCACCTATCAGGGCCACAAGGCGTGCGAGGAGGCGCTCAAGGAATTCTACGCGATGGACCACGCGATGGTCTTCTCGACGGGCTATCTCGCCAATCTCGGGATCATCTCCACGCTCGCGGGCAAGGGCGACTATATCATCCTCGACGCCGACAGCCACGCCTCGATCTACGACGGCTGCGCGCTCGGCAACGCCGAGGTCGTCCGCTTCCGGCACAACCGCGTCGACGATCTCGACAAGCGTCTCGCGCGGCTGCCCCCCGAGGCGGGCAAGCTCGTCGTGCTCGAGGGCGTCTATTCGATGCTCGGCGACATCGCGCCGCTCGACGAGATGGTCGCGGTCGCCAAACGCCATGGCGCGATGACGCTGGTCGACGAGGCGCATGCGATGGGCTTCTTCGGCGAGCACGGCCGCGGCGTCGCCGAGGCGCAGGGCGTGATCGACGATGTCGATTTCATCATCGGCACCTTTTCGAAGAGCGTCGGCACGGTCGGCGGCTTCTGCGTCTCGAACCATGAGGAGCTCGAGTTCCTCCGCCTCGTCTGCCGGCCCTATGTGTTCACCGCCTCGCTGCCGCCCTCGGTGGTCGCGACCGCGGCGACCTCGATCCGCAAGCTCATGCACTCGGGCAACAAGCGCGCGCATCTCTGGGAGAACAGCAAGCGGCTCCACCAAGGCTTACGCGACTTGGGATTCACGCTCGCCACCGGGACCGCCGAGAGCGCGATCATCGCGGTGCTGCTCCCCGATCAGGAGCGCGCGGTGATGATGTGGCAGGCGCTGCTCGACGAAGGGCTCTACGTCAACATGGCCCGCCCGCCCGCGACGCCCGCGGGCACCTACCTGCTGCGCTGCTCGCTCTGCGCCGATCACAGCGCCGAGCAGGTCGAGCGCATCCTCGCGATGTTCGCCGCCGCCGGGCGTGCGACGAGTTGCATAGAATGAGCGCCCGACCCCCTGTTCGCTCGATTCGTCGCGGGATATAAACGCTTCACAATGGCCGACGAGGACATCGGCGCCACGGCGGATGGGGCTTTCGACAGGGGAGTCCTGCGGCGGGGGATCGCGAGCGCCGGAGCGTTGCTCCTGGCCCTGCTTCTGGTCGGGCTGGTGGTGTGGGTCGCGAGCTCGAATCGCGAGCGCGACGCCGCAGCCGCGCTCGAGCGCCAGAGCTTCGAAGCCGTGCTGCTCACGCGCAACATCGACGCCTCGATCGGCCAGGCCGAGGCCGCGCTCGGCCGCTATGTGATCAACAGCGATCGCGGGCTCGGCACGATCTACCGGGACCGCTGGCGCCGCGCGGGGCGGATGATCGACCAGCTCGACCGGCTCGTCCGCGACAATCCCGAGCAGGAGGCGCTCGTCGCGGCGCTGCGCGACGCCTATGGCGAGCGTGGCCGCGAGCTCGCGCGCACCGCCAACTACGCCGCCGTCCGCCGCAACTGGGAGGCGCTGTCGCTCCACAACCAGGACGGGGCGAGCGTCACGGGGCCGCGCATCGCGCGTGCGCTCGATCGGATCGGCACGATCGAGCGAACCCTGCTCGAGCAGCGCGCCGCCGATCGCCGCGCGTCGACCGAGCTCTCCAATCTGCTCGTCAACCTGCTCGCCGCCGCGGGCGTGCTGTTCGCGATCGTCGCGGCGGCGCTCGGCTGGACGGCGTTG
>JACMKH010000263.1 GCA_014380205.1 Sphingomonadaceae bacterium | reverse complement strand
TGGTCGCGGCTTACACGCAGCCGCCGCGGCCCGCGCACCGCGGCAAGGCGCTGACGCCGTCGCCGGTCGATCGGTGCGCCGAGGCGCTCGGAATCCCAGTAGCGACGCCGCGCAGCCTCAAGAGCGACGAGGAAAAGGCCGCGTTCGCGGCGCTCGCGCCCGATGTCGCGGTGGTCGCGGCCTATGGGCTGATCCTGGGGCAGGCGATCCTCGATACGCCAAGGCTGGGCTGCCTCAACGTCCACGCCTCGCTGCTGCCGCGCTGGCGCGGCGCGGCGCCGATCCAGCGCGCGATCCTCGCGGGAGACGCGAAGACGGGCGTGACGATCATGGCGATGGCGCGCGGCCTCGACACGGGGCCGATGATCGCGCGCGCGGTGACGCCGATCAATGGCAAGACGGCGGGCGAACTGACCGAGGAGCTCGCGGCGATCGGCGCGCGCCTGGTGGTCGAGACGCTCGCCGATCGGGGGAGCTGGCGGGCGGAGGAGCAGGACGATGCCCAAGCCACCTATGCCGCCAAGATCGACAAGGCCGAAGCGCGGCTCGATTTCGCGCGGCCCGCGATCGAGGTCGAGCGCGCGGTGCGCGCGTTCAACCCCGCGCCTGGCGCGTTCTTCGAGCATGACGGAGAGCGCATCCGCGTGCTCGCCGCCAAGGTCGTCGACGCCCAGGGCGCGCCGGGCGACGTGCGCGACGATCGGCTGACCATCGCGTGCGGCGAGGCGGCGATCCGCCCTGCCCTGCTCCAGCGCGCGGGGCGCGGCGCGATGACCGCCGAGGCGCTGCTGCGCGGTTTTCCGATTCCCCCGGGGACTCGGCTGGCGTGACGCGCTTTCGCCTCACGGTCGAATATGACGGCCGCCCCTTCATGGGCTGGCAGCGCCAGGCGCACGGCCCCAGCGTGCAGCAGACGATCGAGAGCGCGGTGTTCGCGATCACCGGCGAGACGGCGATCGTCCAGGGCGCGGGGCGGACCGACGCGGGCGTCCATGCGCTGGCGATGCCCGCGCATGTCGATATCGCGAAGCCGATCACGCCCTTCAGGCTGGGCGAGGCGATCAACGCGCGGGTGCGCCCCGCGCCGATCGCGATCCTCGCCTGCGAGGCGGTGGCCGACGACTGGCACGCGCGCTTCTCCTGCGTCCGGCGGCGCTACGAATATTGCATCGTCAACCGGCGCGGGCCGCTCGCGCTCGAAACGGGGCGCGCGTGGCGCGTGCCTCAACCGCTCGACGCCGGTGCGATGCAGGCGGCAGCGCAGGCGCTGGTCGGGCGGCACGATTTCACGACCTTCCGCTCGGCGCATTGCCAGGCCGATAGCCCCGTGCGCACGCTCGACCGACTCGATGTGATGCGCGAGGGCGAGCGGATCACGATTGCCGCCGAGGCGCGCTCGTTCCTCCACCACCAGGTGCGTTCGATCGCGGGGTGCCTCGCGCTGGTCGGGCTGGGCAAGTGGCGCGCCGACGATCTCGCGGCAGCGCTCGAAGCCCGGAATCGCACACGGCTGGGCCTCAACGCGCCGCCCGACGGGCTGTATTTCGTGGGGGCGGAATATTGAGCCTCCCCCCGCACTGGGAGGATCTTATCCTTCCGCCTCGGCGATCGCGGCCTCGACCATGCGGTGCCAGGCCTGCGCGTCGCCCTCGAAGGCCATGGCCTCGGTCGGCTCGCGGATTGTCTTGAGCACCGCGAGCGCGTCGTCCAGGAAATCGGTCCAGCGCGCATCGACGACATCGGCCGCCGATGCGCCTGCTTGGGGATTGCCCGCGTTGCGGCTGTAATGCTGCCCCGCGAGCACGCGGGCGACCCGCTCGATCAGTTCCATGTTAGTCTCCTCGCCACGCCTAACCCGCGTCGAAGGCGATGGTTGCGGCAAGCCCGACCGGGGACGGGCGCGGGCCGGCCGGCCGCATCTTTTTCACTCCTGTCCCGTTTGCACTGACGGCGTTGACGCCGCCAAAATAGTATGTATTGCATACAAAATGGAGCGGGCGCCAAGCCCGCCCGATTCGCGCGAAAAGCGATGGGAGAGCGTGGATGACCTGGGTTCCCAACCAATGGTATGTCGCGGCCTGGGACAGCGAGGTCGATCGCGCCCCGCTCGCGCGGACGATCTGCGGCGAGCCTATCATGCTCTACCGGCGCTTCGACCGCTCGCCCGTGGCGATGCGCGACGCCTGCCCACACCGCCTCCTGCCGCTCTCGATGGGGATCAAGGAAGGCGACGATATCCGCTGCCGCTACCACGGGCTGCTGCTCGACAGCTGCGGCCAGGTCAAGGAAATGCCCCTGAAGGCCGATCGGCTCAACCCGGCGGTCGCGGTCCAGACCTATCCGGTGGTCGAGCGCCACCGCTTCCTGTGGGTGTGGGTCGGCGAGGCGGCCAAGGCCGATCCCGATCTCGTCCCCGATCTGTGGCCGTGCAGCGCCGAGGGCTGGGCGTTCGACGGCGGCTATTACCATCTCGACTGCGACTATCGGCTTGCGATCGACAATCTCATGGACCTGACCCACGAAACCTACACGCATCAGGGCTCGATCGGGCAGATGGAGATTTTGGAGGCGCCGATCGTCACGCGCGCCGTGGGCAACGAGGTGTTCGTCGAGCGCTGGATGCCTGACATCGACGCGCCGCCCTTCTGGCGGGACGCGCTGCGCCGGGACGGCAATGTCGACCGCTGGCAGATCTGCCAGTTCATCCCGCCCTCGTCGGTGATCATCGACGTCGGCGTAGCGCCGGTCGGCTCGGGGGCGACTCCCGAAAGCCACGACCAGGGCGTGCGCGGCTTCGTGATCGACGCGCTGACCCCCGAGAGCGAGAATTCCTGCCACTATTTCTGGGGGATGTCGCGCAACTTCGACACCGCCGACACGGGTTTCACCGCGCGCTTCCGCGCGCAGCAGGGCGGCGTGTTCCTCGAGGACGTCGAGATTCTCGAGGCGCAGCAGCGCTCGATCAATGCCAACCCCGATTTGAAGCTGCGCGGCTACAACATCGACGAAGGCGGCGTGAAATCGCGGGCGATCATCAAGCGGATGATCCGCGCGCAGGAAGAACCGGCCCCCGAGGCCAAGGAAAGGATCGCGGCGGAATGAGCCAAGTCACCCTCTATCATTGGGAGCCCAACGCCAACTCGGGCAAGCCGATGCTCGCGCTCGCCGAGAAGGGCGTCGCGTTCAACAGCCACTACATCGACATGCTCCAGTTCGATCAGCACAAGCCCGAGTATCTCGCGGTCAACCCGCAGGGCACGATCCCCGCGATGACGCATGGCGACCGCGTGCTCACCGAATCGACCGCGATCATGGAATATGTCGACAACGCGTTCGACGGGCCCGAGCTGATGCCCGCCGATCCGCGCGACCGCTGGCGCATCCGCTGGTGGATGAAGTTCATGGACCAATGGCTCGCGCCCTCGTTCAGCATGATCGGCTGGAGCATGTTCGTCGGCCCCTCGGTGCGCCAGCGCGATCCCGCCGAGCTCGAGGCCGCGATCGAGCGCATCCCGCTGCCCGAGCGCCGCGTCGCGTGGCGCAAGGCGATCCACGGCAGTTTCTCGGCCGAGGAGATGGCCGAATCGCAACGCCGCGTCGGTATCGGCATCGGCATGCTCGAGGAGGAGCTCGCTAAGCGCGCGTGGCTCGCGAGCGACCAATATTCGCTCGCCGACGTCAACGGCTTCAACCTCGCCTATGCAATCCCGTTGTCGCAGCCCGAGCTGTCGAACGACGAGAAGACCCCGCACCTGCTCGAATGGCTGCGCAAAATCTACGAGCGGCCCGCGACCAGGCAGACCTGGGCGATGGGCCGGACCGACATGGTCAAGCGCGTCGCGATCCTCGAAAGGGAGCCCGCCTGATGGCCGAGATGACCCTGTACCACGGCGAGCCCAACGGACCCTCGCTGACCGTGCTCGCCGCGCTCGCCGAGACCGGGCTCGACGCCGAGCTTGTCGCGATTGATCTCGCCGCCGGGGAACGCCACAGCGGCAGCGTGCCGCACGGCGTCGCGACCGAGATGAGCGTCGAGGGCGAAGGCCCCGTGCTCGCGGTGGGCGGCGAGGCGATGGCCGATTCGGTGTTCCTCGCGCAATATCTCGACGAGCGCGCGGGCGCCCGGCTCCAGCCGACCGACGCGCACGCGCGCTGGGAGATGGAGATGTGGTGCCGCCAGACGATCGAGCGCGTCGCCCCCGCCGCGGCCTTCCTCGGCAACCGCGCGCACACCACGCCGAGGCTCGCGGCGATGCCCGACGCCGAGTTCGACACGATTCTCGATTCGATCGCGAGCGAGGACCTGCGCAAGCGTTGGACCGACACGCGCGCGGGCAATTTCCCCGACGCGCAGGAGGCCGATTCGCGGAGCAAGATCGTCCAGGGCGTCGAGCGCATCGAGACCAGGCTCGGCGACGGGCGCGATTGGCTGATGGGCGATTTCTCGATCGCCGATCTCGAGAGCTTCGCCTGGCTCGCCGGGATGGAAGACATCGTCCCCGAAGCGTTCGAGGGCAAGGCGCGCGCGGCGGCGTGGATCGAGCGGATGCGCGCGCGACCCTCGGTCGCGCAGGCGCTGAACCAGGCGACGAGCGACGATCCAAGGCAGAGCTGGGCCCCCGGGCCGGAGATCAACCGGTGGGGGTAGATCCTCCCGGAACGGTGAGGATTTTTTCGTGAGATCAATCGACTATTTCGATCGGGGGCATGACCGCGATCCCGCGCGCGCCTGCATCGTCGATACCGTCACCGGCCGGCGATACAGCTTCGCCGAGGTCAAGGCGCTGAGCGAGCGGATCGCCGCTGCGATGCAGCGCGACGGGTTCGCCAACCAGGATCTGCTCGCGCTCTATGGCCCCAACGGCGGGTCGATCCTGATCGTGCTGCTCGCGATGTGGCGCGCCAACGGCGTCTGGATTCCGGTCAACACGCGCAACGCGATCGACGCCAACGCGGCCTATATCAATTACGTCCGCTGCCGCTGGATGTTCTACCATTCGAGCCTCGCCGACGAGGTCGAGCAGCTCCGCGCGCTGTGCCCGACGCTGACCAAATTCGTCTGCCTCGACCAGCCGACGGGCGGCGATCCCTCGCTCGACCAGTTCATCGAGGGGGTGAGCGAGGATGATTTCGTCGAGCCCGAGATCGACGCCTTCGGCAACATGTCCGAGCTGGTCGGCATCTTCCCGACCGGCGGGACGACCGGCCCCTCGAAGGGCGCCAACGTCACCAACCTCGGCTGGGGGACGATGATCGAGACCGCCGCCGACGCGATGGGCGGGCGCACCGACGCGCCCGTCGCGCTGGTCTCGGCGCCGATCACCCATGCCGCCGGGCCGATCGCGCTCTCGACCCTGAACCTCGGCGCGACCCAGGTGATCCTCCCCGGCTTCAACGCCGAGAAGGTGCTGCGCGCGATCGCGGAGCATCGCGTCACGCATATGTATCTGCCGCCGACCGCGCTTTACCAGCTGCTCGCCTCGCCCGAGATCGGCGACCACGATTATTCGAGCTTGCGGATATTCATCCTCGTCGGCTCGCCGTGCAGCCCCGAGAAGCTGCGCCAGGCGGTCGAAACCTTCGGCCCCTGCATGTGCCAGAGCTACGGCCAGGTCGAATGCCCGATGATCGTCGCCTGGTTCCCGCCCGAGGATGTCGCGCGCTTCGCGAGCGAGGCTCCCGAGAAGCTCGCCGCGTGCGGCAAGCCGACGCGCTCGATTCGGGTCGCGCTGCTCGACGACGACGGCAACCGCGTCGCGCCCGGCGAATCGGGCGAGATCTGCGCGCGCGGCGTGCTCGTCTCGCATTCCTATTTCGAGAAGCCCGAGGAGACCGCCGAGATCCGCAAGTTCGGCTGGCACCATACCGGCGACGTCGGCAGGTTCGACGAGCAGGGTTATCTCTATATCGTCGACCGCAAGAAGGACATGGTCGTGACGGGCGGGTTCAACGTCTTCACCACCGAGGTCGAGGCGGCGGTGACCGAGCTGCCGCAGGTGCGCGAATGCGCGGTGATCGGCGTTCCCCACGAGAAATGGGGCGAGGCGGTCCACGCAATCGTCGTCGCCGAGGGCATCGACGATAGCGCGATCATCGCGCACACCAAGGCGCGGCTCGGCGGGGTCAAGGCGCCCAAGACGGTCGCATTTGTGGACTCGATCCCGCGCACGGCGGCGGGCAAGATGGACAAGAAGAAATTGCGCAAGGAATATTGGGGCGACAGCGCGCGTTTGGTGAACTAGCCCTGCCGAACGACACAAGCGCTGGGTGAGGATGCGAATGAGGATCTTGCTCGGACTCTGCGCGATGCTCGCGCTGGCCGCCTGCTCGGCCGACGACGACGCGGCGGCGACGCAGAACGGGATCGACGGCGCGCGGATCGTCGGCGCCGATTCGACTCCCGGCGAATGGCTGACCACTGGGCGCACCTACAGCGAGCAGCGCTTCAGCCCGCTCGATTCGATCAACCGCGAGAATGTCTCCGAGCTCGGGCTCGCCTGGTTCGCCGATCTCGACACCGCGCGCGGCCAGGAGGCGACGCCGCTGATGATCGACGGCACGCTCTACGTCTCGACCGCTTGGAGCAAGGTCAACGCATACGACGGCGCGACCGGGCGGCTGCTCTGGTCGTACGACCCCGAGGTGCCGCGCGAGACCGGGGCCAAGGCGTGCTGCGACGCGGTCAACCGCGGCGTCGCGGCGTGGGGCGGCAACCTCTATGTCGGCACGCTCGACGGGCGGCTCGTCGCGATCAACCGGGCCACCGGCGCCGAAGTGTGGAGCCAGGTGACCGTCGACCAGTCCCAGCCCTATACGATCACCGGCGCGCCGCGCGTGATCGACGGGCGCGTGATCATCGGCAACGGCGGCGCCGAGTTCGGCGTGCGCGGCTATATCACCGCCTATGACGCGGCGAGCGGCGAACAACTCTGGCGCTTTTACACCGTCCCCACCAACCCCGCCGAGGGCGAGCAGCCCGCCTATCTCCAGCGCGCCGCCGAAACCTGGAACGGCGAGTGGTGGAGCATCGGCGGCGGCGGCACCGTGTGGGACGCGATGGCCTACGACCCCGAATTGAACCTGCTGTACATCGGCGTCGGCAACGGCTCGCCCTGGAACCAGGCCTATCGCTCGCCCGAGACGCCGGGACGCAACAACGACAATCTCTACATCTCCTCGATCGTCGCGCTACGGCCCGACACTGGCGAATATGTTTGGCATTATCAAACGACTCCGGGCGAGACCTGGGACTTCACCGCAACCCAGCACATCATCCTCGCCGATCTCGAGATCGAGGGCGAGACGCGCCGCGTGCTGATGCAGGCGCCCAAGAACGGCTTCTTCTACGTGATCGACCGCGAGACCGGCGAGTTCATCTCGGCGCACAATTTCGTGCCGGTGAACTGGGCGACCGGGATCGACCAGGAGACCGGCCGGCCGATCGAGAACCCCGCCGCGCGCTATTACCGCACCGGCCAGCCCTTCGTCTCCTCGCCCGGCGCGACGGGCGCGCACAGCTGGCATCCGATGGCGTTCGACCCCGCGAGCGGGCTCGTCTTCATCCCCGCGATCGAGGCGGGCTTCCCCTATATCCCCGAGGAGAATTGGGAGCCGGCCCCGCTCGGCTTCAACGTCGGGATCGACATGGCAGCGGGCGCGATGCCCGCCGACGACAATGTCCGCCGCGCCGCCGCGACGGGAACGCGCGGCGCGCTGATCGCTTGGGACCCGGTCGCCCAGCGCGAGGTGTGGCGCGTCAACTATCGCGGCCCATGGAACGGCGGCGTGCTCGCGACTGCGGGCGGGCTTGTCTTCCAGGGATCGGCGGCGGGCGATTTCGCGGCGTTCAACAGCGAGACCGGCGAGCAGCTCTGGACGGCGCCCGCGCAGACCGGCGTGGTCGCCGCGCCGATGACCTATTCGATCGACGGCGTCCAATATGTCGCGGTGCTCGCGGGCTGGGGCGGGGTCTGGGCGCTGGCGCCGGGGACGCTGTCCTACACATCGGGCGTCGTGCCCAATGTCAGCCGGCTGCTCGTCTACCGGCTCGGCGGCACGGCGCAATTGCCCGAGCGGCTTCCCGTCCAGGAGCGCGCGCTCGACCCGCCGCCCTCGCGCGGCACGCCCGAGCAGATCGCGACGGGCGGGCGGCTATTCGGGCGCTTTTGCGGTGTCTGCCACGGCGACGCGGCGGTAGCGGGGACGGTGATCCCCGATCTGCGCTACTCGGCCGCGCTCGGCAACGCCGACACCTGGCGCTCGGTGGTGATCGACGGCGTGCTCGCGCAGAACGGCATGATCTCGTGGCGGCGCGTGATGAACGCGGAACAGGCCGACGCCGTCCGCCATTATGTCATCAGCCGCGCCAATCAGGACCGCAACCTCGCCTCGCCCACCGTCAATCAGCTCGGCGCGCGATGAACCGCCAGCCTCGCGAAAGAAAGCCGGATTCCCGCTTTCGCGGGAATGACGAAAATGTTATAGGCCATAACAAAGCCCGACTCACAGGAGAGCCCAGATGAACGACGTCAACACGATGAGCCGCCCCGCCGAGCGTACCTTGTCCCCGCAATCCGCCTATTCGGCCGCGGCGCAGAAGTGGCTCGACCGCCGGCCGCAGCTTTTCATCGACGGCGAATGGGTCGATTCGCGGCATGACGAGACGCTCGCCGTCGTCGATCCCTCGAACGGCCGCGAGATCGCGCGCATCGTCGACGCCTCGAACGACGATGTCGACCGCGCCGTCGCCGCCGCGCGCACCGCCTTCGACGACGGCCGCTGGACGGGCCTTCCGCCGATCGCGCGCGAGAGCATGATCCACGCGCTCGCCGACCAGATCCACAAGAACGCCGACCTGTTCGCCGAGCTCGAGGCGATCGACAACGGCAAGCCGCGCACCGTCGCCGCCGCGCTCGACGTGCCCGCCGCCGCCGGCATGCTCCATTACATGGCGGGCTGGGCGACCAAGATCGGCGGCGACCAGATCGATCCGATGACCGCCCCCTCGGGCGCGTTCCACGCCTATGTCCGCCGCGAGCCGGTCGGCGTCGCCGCGCAGATCGTGCCGTGGAACTTCCCGCTCCTGATGGCCACGCTCAAGATCGCCCCCGCGCTCGCGGCGGGCTGCTGCGTGATCCTCAAACCCGCCGAGCAGACCTCGCTGACCGCGCTGCTGCTCGCCGACATGGTCGCCGCCGCGGGCTTCCCGCCGGGGGTGGTCAATGTCATTACGGGCAACGGCCACACTGCGGGAGACCGGCTCGTCCGTCACCGCGATGTCGACAAGGTCGCCTTCACCGGATCGACCGAGATCGGCAAGGTGATCAACCGCGCCGCGACCGACACGCTCAAGAACGTGACGCTCGAGCTTGGCGGCAAGTCGCCTGTGCTCGTCCTCCCCGATGTCGACATCGAGGCGACCGCAAGCGGCGCGGCCAACGCGATCTTCTTCAACGCGGGCCAGGTCTGCGTCGCGGGGTCGCGGCTCTATGCGCACAAGGACATTTTCGACAAGCTCGTCGAGGGTGTCGCCAACGCCGCGCAGGGCTGGAAGGTCGGCCCCTCGCTCGCCGCGGACACCAAGATGGGTCCGCTCGTCTCGGACGAGCAGCACCGCCGCGTGCTCGACTATATCGATCAGGGCAAGAAGGCGGGCGCGTCGGTGGTCACCGGCGGCGAGGCGATCGGCCCCGAGGGCTATTATGTCACCCCGACCGTGCTCGTCGACGTCAATCCCGAGATGAGCGTGGTCCGCGAGGAGATCTTCGGCCCCGTGGTGGTCGCCCAGCGCTTCGATGATCTCGACGAGGTCGCGCGCCAAGCCAATGATTCGGACTTCGGGCTCGCCGCCTCGGTGTGGACGCGCGACATCTCCGCGATGCACAAGATGTGCGCCAAGCTCAGGGCGGGCACCGTCTGGGGCAATTGCCACATGATGATCGACCCCGCGCTGCCGTTCGGCGGCTTCAAGCAATCGGGCCTCGGCCGCGAACAGGCGCGCCAGGGCGTCGAGGCGTACACCGAGCTCAAGTCGGTGATCATCGCGCTTTAGGGAGGAAGGGGAAGAAGCTCGTCGTTCCCGCGGAAGCGGGAATCTGCTTCTTCTTCATAGGCTGGCGGAAGAAGCAGATTCCTGCCTTCGCAGGAATGACGAAAGGCTGCGTCATGGACGTCACCAAGCTCAAGGCGATCGACGTCCACGTCCACGCCGAGGTCTCGTGCCACGATCCCGAGGACCCGGTGATGGCCGAGTTCTTCGACGCGGCCTCAGCCTATTTCAAGGCCGACCGCAAGCGCCCGACGATCCCCGAGACGATCGCCTACTACCGCGAGCGCGAAATCGGCTTCTGCCTGTTCACCGTCGATTGCGAATCGAGCCTCGGCGCGAAACGCGTGAGCAATTACGAGATCGCCGAGCTCGCCGCCGACAACCTCGACATCGTCATCCCTTTCGCGTCGATCGACCCTCGCAAGGGCAAGCTCGGCGCGCGCGAGGCGCGTGATCTGATCGAGAATTACGGCGTCCGCGGCTTCAAGTTCCACGGCATCATGCAGGACATTCATCCGGCGGACCGCATCGCCTGGCCGCTCTACGAGGTGATCGCCGAGCACAAGCTTCCCGCGCTCTTTCACACCGGCCATTCGGGGATGGGAACGGGGATGCCCGCGGGCGGGGGCGTCCGCCTCAAATGGGGCGAGCCGATGCTGATCGACGAGGTCGCGGCCGCATTCCCCGACATCCGATTCATCCTCGCCCACCCGAGCTGGCCGTGGACCGACCAGAGCCTGTCGATGGCGCTCCACAAGGAGAATGTGTTCATCGACCTCTCCGGCTGGTCGCCCAAATATTTCCCGCCGCAGGTGATTCAGTACGCGAACACGCAGCTCAGGCACAAAATGCTGTTCGGCTCGGATTTCCCGCTGATCAAGCCCGAGAAATGGCTCGAGGCCGCGCAGGACGCGGGCTTCCGCGAGGAGGTGCTCCCGCTGATCATGAAGGAAAACGCGATCAAGGTGCTGGGTCTGGCGTAATGAGGTCCACTGAGCCCTCCCCCGTCATTCCCGTGAAAGCGGGAATCCAGCTTCTTCTTCTTTCTGTCTGAGGCATGCGCGAAGCATGGGTCTACATGCTCGCCAACCGCTATCGCGGCACGATCTATACCGGCGTCACCGCCAACATCGCTGTGCGAGCGGCGCAACACCGAGCCCGCGCTGGTTCGAAATTCGCCAGCAAATATCGCCTGCTCCGTCTCGTCCATGTCGAGCGCCACGACACGATGCCGCTGGCCATCGCCCGCGAGAAGGCGGCCAAGAAATGGCTGCGCGATTGGAAGATCGAGCTGATCGAGAGCACGAACCCCGATTGGAACGACCTGTTTCCCACGATCAACGCCTGAAAGAAGAAGCTGGATTCCCGCTTTCGCGGGAATGACGGAGTTTGGGAATGTCAGACAAACTACACTTCGACGACCGCCACATCCTCGTCACCGGCGCATCGACCGGGATCGGACGCGCAACCGCAGCGCTGCTCGCGGAGCGCGGCGCGCGTGTGTCAATGATCGCGCGGAGCGAGGGCAAGCTCGCCGAAGCGGTCGCCGCGATGGGCGGAGACGCCCGCTGGTTCGCCGCCGATGTCGGCGACAAGTCCGCGTTGCTCGCCGCGTTCGACGAGGCCGAGGCGGCGCTCGGGCCGATCGAGGGGCTATTCGCCAACGCCGGGACGGGGGGAACGTTCGCGCCGCTCGCCGATTACGCCGACGAGGATTTCGACGCTGTGATCCGCGTCAACCTTGCGAGCGTGTTCTGGGCGATCAAGCGTGTGCTGCCCGGCATGGTCGCGCGCGGGCGCGGGAGCATCCTCGTCACGGGCAGCCTCGCCAGCGAACGCGGGATGGCGAACAACGCGGCCTATGTCGCCTCGAAACACGGCGTGCTCGGGCTCGCGCGCGCCGCGGCGATCGAGGTCGCGCCGCACGGCGTCCGCGTCAACTGCGTGATCCCGGGATTCATCGAGACGCCGATGTTGATGAACATCGATCCCGACGCGCCCGACGCGGTCCGCGACATGCTGGGTAAGGGCGTCCCGCAGGGGCGGATCGGCAGCGCCGAGGAGCTCGCCGAAGCGGCGGCGTTCCTGCTCTCGGACGCGGCGAGCCACATCACCGCGCAGGCGATCGCGGTCGACGGCGGCATCCTCGGCACGCTGATGACGCGCTAGGCCGCCATCGCCTCGCGCGCCGAAGCGAGGATCATCTCCGCCCCCTTCTCGCCGATCATGATCGTCGCGGCGTTGGTGTTGCCCGAGACGATGCGAGGCATGATCGAGGCGTCGACGACGCGCAGCCCCTCGACGCCGCGCACGCGAAGCTGCGGATCGACGACCGCCTTGGGATCATGCCCCATCTTGCACGTCCCGACGGGATGGTAGAGCGTGCCGCCGGCGAGTTGCGCGTAGCGGAACATCGCCTCGTCGGTGTCGCCGAACGGATCGTCGGGCGAATCGAGATACTTCGCGATCGCGGGCTGACGCCAGATCTTGCGGATCAGCTTGAGCTGGGTGACCGCCATCTCGCGGTCCAGCGGATCGGAGAGATAGTTGGGGGCGATGCGCGGGTAGGCGGTCGCGTCGGGCGATTTGGCGTGGATCGAGCCGCGCGATTCGGGGCGCAGCTGGCACGGGTTCGAGGCGAGCCCGGGCAGCTTCTCGAGCTGGAGCGCCTGGGTTGCCTGGAGCACCTCGAGGTCCATGCTCGCGGCCATCACGTGGATCTGGATGTCGGGCGATTCGAGCCCCTCCCGCGACTTGGCGAAGGCGGTGCCGTGCGCGACCGCGTAGCTCAGCAGGCCGCGTCGCGTGAACCCGTAGCGGGCGACCTGCCTGGCCAGCGCGAGCCCGCTCGCCATGTCGTTGACCGAGGGCGTGCCGGGCTTGAGCCGCGCCTGGCAGCCGATCATGTAATGGTCCTGGAGATTCTCGCCGACGCCCGGCGACTCGTGGACGACCGCCACGCCGAGCTCGCGGAGCCGCGCGCCCTGGCCGATGCCCGATACCTCGAGCAGTTTCGGGCTCTCGACCGAGCCCGCCGCGAGGATCACCTCGCGCCGTGCCCGAACCGTGCGCTTCTTGCCGTTTTGCCTGAACTCGACGCCGACCGCACGCCTGCCCTCGAACAGCACCCGCGTCGTTAGTGCGCGCGTCTCGACGGCTAGGTTGGCGCGGTTCATCACCGGGTGGAGGAACGCCACCGCGGCCGAGCAGCGCCGCCCGTCCTTCCAGGTCAGCTGGAACCAGGTGACGCCCTCCTGATCGCCGGTGTTGATGTCCTCCCGATACGGAATGCCCGCCTCGACACAGGCGTCGATCAGCGCCTGGCTGACCGGATGCTGCTCGGGAAAATCGGCTACGTTGAGCCCGCCGCCGACGCCGTGGACCTCGCATTCGCCGCGCTCCTGGTGCTCGCCCTTGCGGAAATGGGGGAGCACGTCGTCGTACGACCAACCCTCGCAGCCCATCTGCCGCCAGCCGTCGTAATCGGCCGACTGGCCGCGGATGTAGAGCAGCCCGTTGATCGAGGAGGAGCCGCCGAGCACCTTGCCCTTGGGCCATTTGTGCGGCCGCCCGCCGCTGCCCTCGTCGACTTCGGTCTCGTAGAGCCAGTTGACCTTGGGATCGTTGAGCGTCTTGCCGAAGCCGATCGGCGTGTGGACCATGATGTTCGACCAGAGCTGGCCGATCCCGCCGCGCATCGGCCGGTCGTCGCCGCCCGCCTCGAGCAGCACGACCTTGTTCGCGGGGTCCTCCGACAGCCGGTTGGCGAGCACGCACCCCGCGCTCCCCGCGCCGACAATGACATAATCGGCGATCAACTCTTCGGGCATCTCACTCACTTTCCTTTGCTATCCGCCCGGCGCGATCAGCACCTTGCAGTCATGGGTGCGCGTCCGCAACGATTCGAAACGCTCGGGAACCTCGTCGAGTCCGATCGTGCCGGTGACGAGCGCGCGCGGCTCGGCGGCGCCCGCCTCGAGAACATCAAGCGAGCGGCGATACTCCCGCGTAGTGAAGAAGGCCGAGGTCTGGATGCGGACCTCCTTCGAAAGCGCGGTGAAGGGAATGAAGCTGTCGGGCCGGGTGCAAAGGCCGAGCACGAGCACCGTGCCCTTGACGCGGACTTGATCGACCGCCTGCGCGATCAGGCCGGGGACGCCGACGCATTCGAACACGACATCGGCCTTGCCGCCGAGCGCGCGCTCGGCCGCGCCGACCGGGTCGTCGCGGTCGACGATGAAGCCCGTCGCGCCCATTTCCATCGCACGTTCGCGCTGCCAGTCGGCGATGTCCTGGACGATCACCGCGCTCGCGCCCGCCCGCCGCGCCCAGAAGGCGACCGCGAGCCCGATCGGTCCCGCACCGAGGATCAGCACCTTGGCGCCGGGCTCGAGCCCCGCGAGATTGACGCCGTGGAGCGCGACCGCGACGGGCTCGATGATCGCGCCGTCGGCAAGGCTCAGCCCGGCCGGAAGCGGCACGCACTGGTGCGCGCGCGCGGTCGCATATTCGGCGTAGCCGCCGCCCTGGAGCGCCATCTCGGCGCACCAGGCGGGCTCGCCCGCGCGGCAGCTCGCGCACCGGCCGCAGCCGCGGATCGGGATCACCGAAACGAGATCGCCGGGCTTGAGTCCCTCGGCGGCATTGGCCTCGACCACCTCGCCCGCGAACTCATGGCCAAGCACGTCGCCCGCGCCCATGCCGAACATCGGATCCTCGGTCATGTGGAGGTCCGACCCGCAGATGCCGCAACGCGCGACCCGGAGAACGACCTCGCCGGGCGCGGGCCGCGGATCGGCGATCGATTCGACCGTGAGCGGCTTGTGCAGCCCCTGCATGACCGCGGCGCGCATCGTCACGCCGCCTTCGCCGAGCCAAGCGCCATGCCGCCGTCGATCATGACGTGGCTGCCGGTCATATAGCTCCCCGCATCCGAGGCGAGCAGCAGCGCCAGCGGCTTGATCTGGTACGTTTCGGCGACCCTGCCGACCGGCACGAGCGCGTCCCACGCCTCGCGCGCCGCCGGATCCTTCTTGAGCCAGCCGCCGCCGATGTTGGTGACGAAGGGGCCGGGCGCGATCGCGTTGACACGGATGCCATAGGCGGCGAGCTCGAGCGCGGCATGGCGGACGAGATGCCGCACGCCGGCCTTGGCGGGCATATACGGAATGCCGACGATCGCCTCGTTGACGATCGCGGCGTTGGACGAGGTCGCGACGATCGATCCGCCCCGCCGCCCGGTGCGCGCCTCGTTGAGCTTCATCACGCGCGCGGCCTCGCGGATCGTGTGGAAGACGCCAGTAAGGTTGACCTCGATCGAGCGCCGCCAGCGCTCGACGTCGTAGACGTCGATCTGCCCCTCGGGATTGCGCGTCCCCTCGGGCGTCCAGAAGCCGTTGCCCGCGTCGAAGCCGGCGTTGGCGAAGGCGATGTCGCAGCCGCCCCAGGCCGCGACATGATCGTCGAAGGCGCGGATGAGATCGCCGTGGACCGCGACGTCGACCCGCTGCGCGCGCGCTTCGAGGCCTTCGCCGCGCAGCCGCTCGGCCTCGCGCTCGGCGCCCTCGCCGTCGATGTCGGTCAGCGTGACCCTCGCGCCAGCCTCGGCCATGGCCTCGGCATAGGCGAGCCCGATTCCCGAGGCGGCACCGGTGACGAGGGCGGAGCGGCCGGCGATGTCGAACTGGTCGAGGGTGCGCATTCAGATATACAGCTGCTTGTTGATCGGCAGCCCGTGCTCGCCGCAGTAGGTCTCGTAGTGGTTCATGAACCACCAGACATCGAGCGTCTCGACGAAATTGCCGTCCTCGTCGTAGAATTCGTTGGCGCCCTGCATCCAGAACAGCGCTTTCATCCCGCCGGGATCGTCGGTGACGAGCGTGTGCGCGTGGCCGGGGAACTCGGTGATGAACTCTCCCGGCCCGCACACCCAGTCGTATTCGAGATAGCGGAAGCTCCCCTCGAGCCCGATCGCCCAGACCATGCCGCGGTGCTTGTGCGTCCCGATCACGCCCGGCGACTTAATCCACAGGATGTTGCAATAGACGTTCTGGCGGACGTCGAAGGCGAGATGGCGGATCGCGGCGTTGTCGCCGAACGGCACCCAAGGGCTCTCCTCCTCCGAGGCGCCGATATAGGTGCCCTCGCGGCAATATTTGTCGAGCATCGGGCGGTGGATCTCGGGGACCGCGACGATCTTGTACGCGCCCGAAGGCGGAGCCTTGAGGCCGGTGTCGGCGGCGCTGGCCATGGCGAATCTCCTCTACAGATACAGCTTGGGATTGAGCGGGATGCCGTGCTCGCGGCAATGCGACTCATAGTGGTTGATGAACCACCAGACGTCGGTCGTGTCGACGAACTCGCCGTTCTCATCGAAAAATTCGATGGGGCCCTGCATCCAGCCGAACAGCTTGACGCCCGTCGGATGCTCGGTGACGAGCGTGTGGCTCTCGCCCGGAACCTCGAGGATCAGCCCTCCGGGCGTCGCGACCCAGTCGTATTCGAGATAGCGCACGCTGCCTTCCAGGCAGACCATCATCACCGTGCCGCGGTGAAGGTGCGTGCCGATCACGCCCGGCTCCTTGATCCAGAGGATGTTGGAGAAGAGGCCCTGGCGCACGTCGAAGGCGAGATGCTTGATCGCCGCCTTGTCGCCGAACGGCACCCAGGGGCTGTCGTCGTCGCTCTGGACGTCGATGTAGCGGCCGCCGGGGCTCAGCCGCTCGACGATCTCCTTGTGCGCGAAGGGCACGTCGACGATCTTGAACGCCTGCGATGGCGGCGCGGTCATCGGCGCGCGCGGCGCCCTGGCCTGCGCTTCGACCGCTTCGGTCATGATTGCTTCGGTCATTTCAGCCTCCTCAATGGTGTCCGGCAAAATAATTGAGCTCGAGCAGCACGCCGTTGGGATCGCGGACGAAAATCTGCTTGAGATCGATCGCCTCGACATGGTTGAGCCGGTGATCGAGCCCGCGCCCGGCGAGCCGCGCGACCATCGCGTCGTGCCCCGAACAAGCGAGCGCGACATGGTGAACCGCGCCGCTGTGCCTGGGAATATCTTCGATCGGCGCCTCGTCAAGCAGCGATCCGGGGGTCGAGAGGTGGAAGATTGCGCGGCCCTCGCCGTCGTGCATCCATTGCACGCGCGCCGGGTCGAGCGGCGGCGGCGGGTCGCGCGGCTCGAGATCGAGCAGGTCCGCGTAGAAGCCGACCGTCTCGCCGAGATCGCGCGCGACGATGTTGACGTGATCGAGGGCGTCGACGCGAACCATCAGCCTTCGCCGCGCGCCTCCGCCCTCGCCTTGGCGTAGCTCTCGCGGCGCCCCGCCTCGAAGCCGGTGCGCTGGTCGTAGCCCGGATCCTTGGGGTAATCGCGGAACGCCTCGATGATCTCGTCGAACACGCCTTTAAGCTCGTCTTTGAACTCGGGGTGCGAGAAGATGTAGAAGCGGTTGGCCTTGACCGCCTCTATCACGCGCGCCGCGATCACGTCGGGCTCCATGCCGAACTGGTGGACGCCGCCGAGCTGCTCAACGAATTCGGTGTTGACCGGCTTCATCTCGCCCTTGAGCGCTTCGGGGCGGATGTCGTCGCTCGCGTAAATGTAGCTCTTGACCAGCCCCGGGCAGAGCAGGCTGACGCCGATGCCCTGCGGCGCGAGGCTGTAGCGCAGGCTCTCGGACATTCCGCGCACCGCGAATTTGGTCGTGTTGTAGATGCCGGGCAAGGGGCCGCAGAGGAACGCGGCCATCGAGGCGGTGTTGACGATATGGCCGCCCTCCCCGCGCTCTTTCATCCGCGGCACGAAGGTCTGGATTCCGTTGATCACGCCGTGGAGGTTGACCCCGAGCACCCAGTCCCAGTCGTCGTAGGAGCTTTCGTCGATCGTCTGGAAAAGGTTGATCCCCGCGTTGTTGAACAGCAGCGAGACCGGTCCGAGCCGATCCTCGGCCTCGTCGGCGGCGGCGGCGAAGGCGTCGCGCGAGGCGACGTCGAGCCTGATCCCGATCGCCTGCTGATTGTCGAGGACCTTGAGCGCCTCGTCGATCGAATCCTGGCGGATGTCGGCGATGGCCACCTTGCACCCCTCGGCGAGCAGAGCGCGCGCGAGCCCGAGCCCGATCCCGTTGGCGCCCCCGGTGACGAAGGCCGTGCGGCCGGCAAGATCTTTCATTGATGGAGTCTCCTCTGCCGCTCAACCTCGTCGGCGTGGATCTGGTTGCGGAACAGCACCCCGAAGGTCGCCTTATATTCGGGGTTCTCGGGCAGGTCGGGCACCGCCGCGCGCATCGCCTCGGTGCGGTCCTCGATTCCTTGGCGGAACTCGCTGTGGGTCATGATGTACAGCTCGTCGTCGAGGATGCCGCGCAACACGCGCTCGCCGACCTCCTCCTTGGTCTGGTAGAGGTGCGAGAGGTCGCCGCCCGCCTGGCGGCGCTTGTCGGCCTCGGCATAGCCGGTCTCGCCGAGCTCGGCGGGCCGCGTCTCGCCCGCCTTGGCGATGTTCGACTGGACCGCGCCGGGGCAGAAGGCCGAGCAGATCACGCCCCGCCCCTCGAGCTCGCCGCGCATGCACTCCATCATGTGGACGGCGGCGCCCTTGCCCGTGCCGTAGATCGTCGCGCCGGGATGCGGCATCAGGCCGGACATCGAGGCGGTGTTGACGATATGGCCGCCCTCGCCGTGCGCGAGGATGCGCGGCAGCATCGTGACGATGCCGTTGATCGTGCCGCCGAGGTTGACCCCCATCACCCAGTCCCAGTCGGCGTAGCTCGCGAGCTCGGTCGGCCCGACCACCGCGACGCCGGCGTTGTTGACGAGGATGTGGATCTTTCCGAAGCGCGCCTCGGTCTCGTCGGCGGCGCGCGCGTAAGCCTCGCGGTCGGTGATGTCGAGCTTGAGCGGCAGCACGCGGTCGGGGTCGCCGATCTCGGCCGCGCCCTCCGCGAGATGGTCGTCGCGGATGTCGGCGATCACGACCTTCATCCCCGCGCCGTGGAGCGCCTTGGCGATGCCCAGCCCGATCCCCGATGCGCCGCCTGTGACGAACGCGGTCTTCCCTTCGAGATTTTGCACCATTTCTCCTTTCTCAATCCCATTCGCGCGCGGCGGCGAGCCGCTCGCCATAGGGCTTCAGGCTCAGCCAGATCACGAACATCGCGATCGGCCCGAGGATCGCGCCGACGCTCGCGAGCGACCAGCCGATCATCATCTCGTCGCCGAACACATAGTCGGTGAACAGCGGGATCATCAACGGGCCGAGCCCGAAGCCGATGATGTTGAACGCGAACAGGAACAGCGCGGTGAGCTGGCCGCGCATCCGGTTGGGCGTGATCACCTGCATCGCCGCGTTCTGGGGCCCGAGCACCCATGACGCGCAGAAATAATTGACCGCGCCGACGACGATCGCGAGCGGCGCGCTCGGCATCAGCGGGAACAGCACCGATAGCGGCACGACGAAGAAGGACGAATAGAATACCACGCGCATGTTGGCGTCGTCATGCCCGCGCCGCGCGAGCTTCTCGGCGAGCCAGCCTCCGAACACCGCCCCGAGCGGACCGGCGACGAGGATAATGCTGCCCTGGATCAGCCCGAACTGGACCGGGGTCCAGTCGAACACGCGAATGTAGAACACCGGGGTCCACGCCGCCTGGCCGAACGAGAGCACGGTCTTGAGCGCGATCGCGGTGATCATGAGGCCGTAGCAGGCGCGATAGGTCGAGACATAGGCGGCGACCTCGCGCACGGAGGGCACCTCGCCCTGCCCCGCGATCCGCCCCGTGCCGCGGCGGATCGGCTCGGGCAGCGTGAAGGCGAGCGCGGCGACGAAGAGGCCGGGGAGGCCGACGATGACCAGGGTCGCCTGCCAGCTCCTCAGCTCGCCGAGCAGCGGGACGTGGACCGTCGGGGTCGAGGCGAGCAGCGCGATCACCGTCCCGCCGATGATCAGCGCGAGGCCGTTGCCCGTAGTGAAGCCGAAATTGAGCACCGCGAGCGCGCGCGGCAGCTTCTCGCGCGGGAACAGGTCCGCGAGCATCGAGAAGGTCGCCGGGCCGGTGCACGCCTCGCCGACGCCGACGCCGATCCGCGCGGCGAACAGCTGCCAGAAATTTCCCGCGAGGCCGCACGCGGCGGTCATCAGCGACCACAGGCCGAGCCCGATTCCGAAGATCGTCCGCCGCGTACCGACATCGATCAGCCGCGCGATCGGCAGGCCGAGCACGGCGTAGAAGGTGACGAAGGCGAAACCGAGGATGAAGCCCATCTGGGTGTCGCTGAGCTCAAGATCGGTCTTGATCGGCTCGACGAGCAGCCCGACGATGCCGCGATCGAGGAAGTTGATCAGCAGCGACAGCGAGAAGACGAACACCGCATACCAGGCGACACGCGGGCTCGGCCACGGCTTCGTGGCCGCCTCCGTGATCGCAACGCCGGGATCGGCCATGGTCGCCAACGCGCATCCTCCTCGCGCCCGCTGCTGAGGGTCGCGTCTCCGAATCATATGTGTTGCATACAATCTCGACTTTCGCGAGCAATAAGTTATGAGCTATAACGATTCCCGACGCGCGGCGCGACTCGCGCACGGGAGAGCCAGGAGAGAGAAATGTCCGACACCGATCGAATCGCCGCGCTCGAGGCCAGGCTGGCCGAGGCCGAGCGCCGCCTGACCGTCCAGGAGGACGAGCAGGCGGTGCGCAAGCTCCATCACCTCTACGGCTATCTGATCGACAAATGCCTCTACAACGAGACCGTCGACCTGTTCACCGACGATTGCGAGGTCCATTTCTTCGGCGGCATCTATCGGGGCAAGGCGGGCGCGGCCCGGCTCTACATCGAACGCTTCCAGGCCAATTTCACCCACGGCAACAATGGCCCGATCGACGGCTTCCTGCTCGATCACCCGCAGCATCAGGACGTCGTCGACATCGAGGCCGACGGCGTCACCGCGCTCGGCCGCTTCCGCTGCACGATGACCGCGGGCCGCCACAAGGATTTCGGCGAGCCGCGCCAGTGGTTCGAGGGCGGCATCTACGAGAATGTCTACAAGAAGATCGACGGCGTCTGGCGCATCCACATCCTCAACTACGTGCCCCAATGGCATGCCGATTTCGAGACGGGCTGGGCGCACACGCGTCCCAATTACGTGCCCTTCCTCGACACGACCTGGCCCGAGGATCCGACCGGGCCCGACGAACTCAAGAGCGACGTCTGGCTGTGGCCGACGCACAAGGTCGTGCCCTTCCACAACGCGCACCCGGTGACCGGTGAGCCGATCAGGCCCGAGCGGTGGCAGGGCGACATCGATCGCGAGAATGCGAGCGCGCGTGAAACCGAGGCGGCGGTGACGGGCTAGCCCCTTCCCCTTGACGGGGGAAGGATACGAAGCCTTAGCCGCGAAGCGGCCTAGGCGAAGTTGGAAGAGGGTGAGCGGGCTTGAAAGCCCGCGCGGCTGCTCGCAGCCGCACCCCTCTCCTAGCTGCGACTAGGCGGCGGAGCCGCAAGTCTCGCTACCTCTCTCGCAAGGGGAGAGGGGGTCTGGAGCAAATATGACCGACTACCCATCCCTCCACATGCTGATCGACGGCGAGCGCGTCGCGGGCGGAGGGCGCGACAGCTTCCCCGTCGTCAACCCCGCGACGGGCGAGAAGATCGCCGACCTCCCGCTCGCGACCGCCGCCGATCTCGACCGCGCGCTCGACGCCGCGCAGCGCGGC
>JACMKH010000262.1 GCA_014380205.1 Sphingomonadaceae bacterium | reverse complement strand
TTCGCCGCCTCCGGCTACATCCGCCGCGATGACTTCCTACCCCGCCCTGCGCCTCCGCCGGACGCGCGCGTCCGCATGGAGCCGCGCGCTTCATGCTGAGACGGTGCTGAGGCCCAGCGACCTGATCTGGCCGCTGTTCGTCTGCGCGGGCGAGGACGAGGCACAGACGATCGCGTCGCTCCCCGGCGTCTCGCGCTGGCCGGTCGATCGCATCGCCGAGCGCGCGCGCGAGGCGGAGGACGCGGGCATACCCTGTGTCGCGCTGTTTCCCAGCACGCCCGCGGCGTTGCGCTCGGAGCGCGGCGACGAGGCGCTCAACCCCGACAATATGATCTGCCGCGCGATCCGCGCGATCAAGCAGGCGGTTCCCGACATCGGCGTGCTCACCGATGTCGCGCTCGATCCCTATACCAGCCACGGCCAGGACGGGCTGATCGACGATACGGGCTATGTGACCAACGACGACACCGTAGCCGTCCTCGTCGCCCAGGCGCTCAACCAGGCGCGCGCGGGCGCGGACATCATCGCCCCCTCGGACATGATGGACGGGCGGGTCGGCGCGATCCGCGCCGCGCTGGAAGGCGAGGGCCACGCCAACGTCCAGATCATGGCCTATGCCGCCAAATATGCGAGCGCCTTTTACGGCCCGTTCCGCGACGCGGTCGGCAGCGCGGGGCTGCTCAAGGGCGACAAGAAGAGCTACCAGATGGACCCCGCCAACGCCGAGGAGGCGCTGCGCGAGGTCGCGCTCGATCTCGCCGAGGGCGCGGACAGCGTGATGGTCAAGCCCGGGCTGCCCTATCTCGACATCGTCCGCCGCGTGAAGGAGCGGTTCGCGGTCCCGGTCTTCGCCTATCAGGTGTCGGGCGAGTATGCGATGATCGAGGCCGCCGCCGCGGCCGGCGCGGGCGACCGCGACGCGCTGCTGCTCGAGACGCTGATCGCGTTCAAGCGCGCAGGGTGCAGCGGCGTCCTCACCTATCACGCGCTCGACGCGGCGAGACTGCTTGGCCGATGACGCGCGAGCCCGTGATCGAAACCGCGCGGCTCATCCTGCGCGAATGGGACGATGCCGATCGCGCGCCCTTCGCGGTGATGAGCAGCGATGCCGAGGTCATGCGCCACTTTCCAGCCACGCTCAACCGCGCGGAGAGCGACGCGATGATCGATCGCATCACCCACTCGATCGCTACCGAGGGCTTCGGCTTCTGGGCGCTCGAGCGCAAGGACGACGAGGCTTTCCTTGGATTCACGGGCCTGCAGACCGTGCGCGTCGAATCGCCCATCGAGGACGACGTCGAAATCGGCTGGCGTCTCGCGACGCCCTATTGGGGCCGGGGCTATGCCCGCGAGGCGGCCGAGGCCAGCCTCGCCTGGATGTGGAGCAACCTCGACCGGCCGCGCGTCGTTTCGATGACCATTGCCGATAATGCGCCGAGCTGGGGGCTGATGCTGAGGCTGGGGATGGAGCGCGCGCGCCATCTCGATTTCGAGCATCCCGCCCTCGCGCCCGGCGACCGCTGCCGCCGGCATGTCGTCTATGTGAAGGACCGGCCGCTATGAAGGACGTCACCATCGTCCCGTTCAACGGCAAGACGCCGCGCATCCACGAGACCGCCTTCGTCGCGCCCGGCTGCCGGCTGATCGGCGACGTCAGCATCGGCGCGGGCTCGTCACTCTGGTACAATTGCGTGCTCCGCGCCGACGTCAACGCGATCGTCATCGGCGAACGCAGCAACATCCAGGACGGCACGGTGGTCCATTGCGATTCGGGGCATGGGACGCGCGCGGGCTTCCCGACGCTGATCGGCGACGATGTGCTGATCGGCCACATGGCGATGATCCACGGCTGCACGCTCAAGGACCGCGCCTTCGTCGGACTCGGAACGATCGTGATGGACGGCTGCGTGATCGAGGGCGGCGGGATGCTCGCGGCGGGGGCGATGCTCACGCCGGGCAAGACCATCGCGGCGGGCGAGATGTGGGGCGGGCGGCCCGCCAGGCTGATGAAGACGCTCACCGAGGCGCAGCAGGCGAGCAACGGCATGGGCGCGGTCGGCTATGCGATCCTCGCCCAGGCGCATGTCAAGGCGGTCAGCGAGGGCTGAGCGCCCCAGCCAGCGCGGCATAAGCCTCGGCCTCCGCCGCCAGGATCGCCTCGACTCGCGCGCGTCCCACCTCGAGCTTCTCGACCTCGGCCGATTGGCCGCTCTGCGCCTGTCCGGCTAGGATCGCGTCGAGCTCGCCCATCGCGCTCACGACGGGAGCGCGTCGCCCCTCGAGCGCCGAAAGCGCGAGCTGCGCCTGAATCCACGACTCGCTCTCCGCGCCGCTGCCCCGCGCCCGCCCGACCGCCGCCTGCGTCTCGCCGAGCATCGC
>JACMKH010000261.1 GCA_014380205.1 Sphingomonadaceae bacterium | reverse complement strand
GTCGCCGCCGCGCTCGCCGAACGCGGGCGCGCCTGGGTAGCCGCCGAGCGCGGCTGGGATCGCGTGCTCGCGCGCTACGACGAGATTTACCGGCGGCTGGGCGCGGGGGCCGCGCGCTAGGCTAAAAACACCCGACGGTGGACCGCGCGCGGAGTCTCTTTTACTCCGATTTTAGATGGCGCGCGTGTGTCGAAGGTGTAATGAGCGCGCGACGCGCCGCCGTCCGTTGCGTGACGCCGGGCGGGCGACGCGGGGGAGATAGACGACATGGCGAACCTATTCTCGGGCAAGGGCCGCAGGGATTATTCGGGCGCGATCACAACCCAATCCCGCATTGACGGCTAACGATCGGCGAACGCAGCCGATCGCTGCTTGCCCGGTGGAGCGCTTGGCCACCTCAAGATAGGGTACTCCAAATCATGTTGATCCAATCGCGCAACCTACGTCCGCTCTCCCGCGAGGAGAATGCCAGCCGGCTTGAGAATTTTGGATGGGAGCGGTTCGACAACGAAGGCGATTTCCAGGCAGCGGCGCGGACGCGATTCACCACCCTCATCCAAGAGGCGACAGCGCCGGAAACGTCCTTCGTCGGCCCGACAGGTGGGGGCGGCGGCGAAATTTTCGTCCCCACTGTCTTGAGCCCGGCCCAGGTCGCGATCATCCAGTTCAATTCCGACGACGCCGACGATCCCCACATCCCCGGCACGCAGAGCATGCAGCGCGATTCGCTCAGTTTCGTGCTGCTTGCTCCGGTCGGCTTGGGCACGGTGATCCAATTTACGGACCGGACCTGGACGGCCAGCGGCGTGCTGCTGAACGGCGGCAGCTTCTCCGCCGCCGGCGGCGGAGACGGAACCTACACCTGGACTGCGGCGGCCGACATGGCCGCTGGCACCGTGATCACGATCACCGAGGCCGAGCTCACCGCCGCCGGCATCGAGCTTATCGACACGGGCGAAGCGATTTACGTCTACCAGGGCGCCGTCAACACGCCGACCGGCTTCCTTCACGCCGTCGAATATGGCGACCTCAACGACACTTTCGGCTCGTCGCTCGTCAATACCGGCCTCGTCGCTGGCGCCAGCGCGCTGGCGATCGCGGAGGACAACGGCAGCTTCGGCGAACGTTTCTGGAACCAGCAGGCGGCCCTGCTCTTCCAGAACATCAACAGCCATTCGAACTGGCACACCAACGAGAACAGCCCCCAGACCAACCAGATCGATGGGACCAACCTCCTCGTCGCGCCCGACATCCAGCTCTGGATCGCGGGGATCAGTGGCGGCCACGGCATCATGTCGGTCAGCGGCGACGCGACCCAGAATGGCGGGCTCGGCTACAACGTCCAGACCCATTTCCAAAACACGGCAGGCGACGGCAACGGCCTCACCACCACCAGCCGCTTCTGGTCGCCCACCCACATCCTGTTCGATACCGTCGAGGGCAAGTTCTTCATCGTCGATTCGAGCGGCACCCATGACCGCATGCTGCAGGGCAATATCAGCGACATGCTGAACAATCCCGGCACCGAGCCGCCAATGACGATCCTCTACAGCGAGCAGCCGGCCGTGTCCGACGGTATCGGGCTCACCGGCCACATCGTCGACATCGCCAACAATCACATCTATTTCACCCGCAACAACGTGCTGATGCGGGTCAACTACGACACGCCCAACCAGACTCCCGTCACGCTCATCGATCTCGGTACCGACGGCGACACCGGCAACGCCAATTTCGCCAACGAGATCGCGCTCGATCTCGCCAACGGCCGCGCCTTTATCATCTCGACCGAGAGCTTCAGCGATTTCGTCGAAATCCCGCCTGGCAGCGGCAATTTCATCGTCGCCACGACGATGCACCAGAATTCGATCCACCTGGTGAGCAACATCGCCTCGGGCGACACCGGGGTCGGCAATAACACCGCTCTCCAGCTCAACTTCACCGAAGCCTATGACGACGACAACAACGCCTTCGGCGATCAGCTGGACGAATTCGACAACGCGCTCGGAAAGATCACGAGCATCGACATCAACCAGTCGACCGGCGAGATCTGGTTCACCACCGTCCAGCTCAACGGCGGCACCGACGGCTCGGTCGGCGGCATTTACCGCGCGACGCTCTCCGGCGGCAACACGCTCAACGTCACCACCATCTATTCCGAGACCAACGCCTCCAACTTGAACTTCCTCCACATCCACGTCGATGAGGAGACCGGCTTCTATTACGTCACCAGCCAGGAGCCCGGCGAGCAGGGCAACCACAGCGTCTTACGCGGCGCGTTGAACGCCGCCGCCGGCACGCCGCCGAGCTTCTTCGCCACCGTCGGCAACATCAACGAGATGGTGCCGCGCGACCTCACCGTCGAGAGTGCGCCGACGCTGACCGGTAGCGCGCTTGCGGCGGCGGTGACCGAGGCGTCGAGCGCGCTCAATTCGGGCGAGACGAGCACGCCGCTACTGTTCGGTTCGCTCACCGCCGCCGACCTCGACACGCCCAACACGGGCGACGAGCTTGCGGGCGCGCAGGTGCGCATCTCGGCTAGTTTCCAGTCGGGCGCCGGCCATCAGGACTTTCTGCGGATCAACAATCTGACGAGCGGCACGATCGGCGGGTCGGGGATCGGCTATAGCTACGACCAGACCACCGGCGTGATGACGCTGACCGGCGCCGCGACCGTCGCGGAGTATCAGGCCGCGCTCCAGCTGGTCACCTTCTCAACGAGCGGCGACAACATCACCAACTACGGCGCCGCCGGCTCGCGCATCGTCTCGGCCTCGGTATTCGACGGGCTGCTCTATTCGGACGAGCTCCACAACAATGTCACCGTCACCGGCATCAACGACGCGCCGGTGAACACCATCCAGGCCGCGGCGCTCGGGATCGGCGAGGACGCGACCAATGTCGTGCTCTCGACCAGCGGCAACGCGATCTCGGTGTTCGACGCCGACGCCAACCCCGCAACCCAGAACATCACCGTCACGCTGAGCGTCACCCAAGGCGCGCTGACCATCCTCACCAACGTCGCGGGCGGCATCGTCGCGGGCGAGATCACCGGTGGCGCCAACGGCAGCGGCACGATCACCATTACTACCACCCAGAACAAGATCAACGCGACGCTCGCGGCGCTCAACGGGCTGCTTTACAATCCGATCGCCGACTACAACGGCGTCGATACGCTCACCATCGTCACCAACGACCAGGGGTTGAACGGCAACGATCCGGGGCTCACCGGCACGCCCACGAGCGAGCAGGACAGCGACACCCGCACGATCAACATTGCCCCGGTCGTCGACATCGCGAACGACGGCGGCGCGACCAGCGAGGATGCGGCGGTCAACATTTTGGTTCTCGCCAACGACAGCTTCGAGAATGTCGAGGCGATCACCGGCGTCACTCAGGGCGCCAACGGCGCGGTGACGATTCACGACAACGGCACCGCCGGCAACACCACCGACGATTATCTCGTCTACACCGCCAACGCCGACTTCAACGGGACCGACAGCTTCCAGTACACCGTCACCTCGGGCGGGGTGACCGAGCAGGCGACGGTCAACGTCACGATCAGCGCGGTCGTCGACATCGCCAATGACGGCGCCACCACCGACGAGGACACGGCGGTCAACGTGCTGGTCTTCGCCAACGACAGCTTCGAGGCGAGCAACGAGGCGATCACCGCGTTTGGCCAAGGGTCGAACGGCAGTGTCGCGCTCAACGACAACGGCACCGCGGGCGACACCACCGACGACTATCTCGTCTACACCCCCAACAGTGATTTCAACGGCAGCGACAGCTTCACCTATACCGTGAGCTCGGGGGGAGTGACCGAGCAGGCGACGGTCAACGTCACGATCACCGCAATCGATGACGCCATCGACGACAATTACAGCGTCATCGAGGACAGCGGCGCCAACACGCTCGACCTGCTGGGGAACGACAGCTTCGAAAGCACGGGCCGCTTTATCAGCGCTGTCACCCAGGGCTTGCACGGCTCGGTCGCGATCCACGACAACGGCACCGCGGGCGACGCGACCGACGATTATGTCGTCTACACCGTCACCGATCCGGATTACAGCGGCGGCGATAGTTTCACCTATACGGTAACTTCGGGTGGCGTGACAGAGGATGCGACCGTCAACGTCTCCATTCAGGCGGCCAACGATGCGCCGACCTCGACCAACATCGCGGGCGACACGATCGTCTGGGCCGAGAACGATTCGCCGCAGACGCTCGACCTAGGGACCAACGCGACGCTCGCGGACATCGACAGCGCCGATTTCGACACGGGAACGCTCACCGTCTCGATCAGCGGCGGGCTCGTCGCGGCCGAGGACGAGCTCAGCGTCGAGGACGATGCCAACGTCACCGTCACCGGCAACACTATCGCGGTCGGCGGCGTCGACATCGCGACTTTCAGCGGAGGCGGCGCGGGCGGCGGCGACCTTGTCTTCACCTTCGACAGTGACGCCACCCCCGCGCGGGTCGCGCTGCTGATCGGCGCGATCTGCTACTCGAACGCCGGCGGCGACAACCCGACCGACGGCGACCGCACGATCGGCTGGACGCTGGTCGACGGCGACGGAGTGGTCAACGCCGGCGCGGACACGCTGAGCTTCACCACGACAGTTAATGTCGACCCAATCGACGACGGGCCCGAAGCGCGCGACGACGCTTTCACCACCGACGAGGCGACGCCGATCATCGGCGGCGACCTGTTCGCCGACAACGGCTCGGGCGTCGACAGCGACCCCGACGGCCCGGCGCTGGCGATCACCGAGGTCAACGGCGGCGCCGCCAATGTCGGCGTCCAGATCACGCTCGCCTCGGGCGCGCTGCTCACGGTCAACGCCGACGGCAGCTTCGACTACGACCCCAACGGCGCGTTCGACGCGACCCCCGACGCCGCGTCGGGCGCGTCCAATGCCTCGCCGACCGACAGCTTCACCTATACGGTGGGAGGCGTCTCGACCGCCACCGTGACGATCACGGTCAACGGGCTCGATTCGAGAGACTTCGCGCTGGGCACGGCGGGCGCCGACTCGATCGACGCCGGGCTGCTCGGCGACTGGATCGTGGGGCTGCAGGGCAGCGACACGCTGTTCGGCAATACCGGGTCGGATACGCTTATAGGCGGCTCGGGCGGCGACTCGCTGATCGGCGGCGGCGGATCGGACTGGGCGGCGTACCGGATGGCCGGCGCGGCGATCACCGCCGATCTCGCGGCGGGGACGATCTCGAGCGTCTCGACGGGCGCCGACACCGTAACCGGGATCGAGAACGTCATCGGCACCGGCAACGCCGACGGCATCGCGGGCGACGGGCTGGACAACGAGCTGTGGGGCCGCGACGGCGACGACACGCTCGCCGGCCGCGCGGGGCGCGATACACTGCGCGGCGGGACCGGCGCGGATCGCTTCGACCTCGCGGGCCTCAACGACGCCGACGCCGACAAGATCGTCGATTTCGAGGCGGGGACCGACCTCCTCGGGCTCAACGGCGCCGCCTATGGGCTCGCGCCGGGGGCGCTCGATCCGAACGTCTTCGTCATCGGCAACCAAGCGCTCGATGCCGACGACCGGGTGATTTACGATTCGTCCGAGGGCAAGCTCTATTTCGACGCCGACGGCGTCGGCGGCGCGGGCAAGATCCTGATCGCCAAGCTGATCGATCTGCCCGTGCTGAGCGCGAGCGACTTCATCGTGACCTAAACGGCGCGGAAACCGCCGACCGTCTCGGGCTCGCCCTGTCGTGCCTGGGCAACGCCTTGTCGTTATAGGGGCTGTTGTTCAGCGTTCACGCAACCCCGCCGCCCAAAGCCCGTTCAGGACCGCGAGACACACAGGTCAAGAACTGGAGGACCATCATGCGCACGCTTCTCATCGCCCTCGCCGCCTCGGCGGCGGCCCTGCCTGTCGCGGCGATCGCCGCGCCG
>JACMKH010000260.1 GCA_014380205.1 Sphingomonadaceae bacterium | reverse complement strand
GCTCAACGCGGCGCGCGCGGGCGGCGGGCGCGTAATCGCGGTCGGCACGACGAGCCTGCGCCTGCTCGAAAGCGCCGTCGACGAGGACGGCCGGATCGCGCCATTCGAGGGCGACACCGCGATCTTCATCACGCCGGGATACGCCTTCCGCGCGGTAGACGGGCTGATGACCAATTTCCACCTGCCGCGCTCGACGCTGTTCATGCTGGTCAGCGCGCTGATGGGACGCGAGCGGATGCTCGACGCCTATCAACATGCGATTGCGGGGGGCTACCGCTTCTACAGCTATGGTGATGCGAGCCTGCTGCTACCGCGAGATAGTTGACAACGGCAACCATCTGCTTCAGATGCGGCCGATGCCGGACGCCGTGGTCGCCATTCGCACGTTCAACCGCTTCTACACGCGCTTCATCGGCGCGCTGGACGTCCACTATATGGAGAGCGGGCTGTCGCTCGCCGAAGCGCGCGCGCTCTACGAGATCGCGCACCGCGACGCGCCGGTAGCGGCCGACATCCAGACCCAGCTGGGCATCGACGCGGGCTATCTCAGCCGCATCCTGCGCCGCTTCGAGAAGAAGGGGTGGATCAGCCGCGGACGCGGCAGCGATGCGCGGCGGCGGCCCATCGCGCTGACACCAGAAGGCGAGGCGGCGTTCGCGGCGCTCGACGCGCGGACGCGCTCGCGGATCGCCGACAAGATCGACCGGTTGCCCGCGCCCGACCAGCGCACGCTCGCGACCGCGCTCGAATCGATCCAGACGCTGCTCGGCGGCGGCGAGGCCGCGCCGTGGCGGCTGCGCACCTTTCGCACCGGCGACATGGGCATGATCGCAGCGCGCCAGTCGATCATCTACGAGCCCTATGGCTGGAGACGCGAGATGGAGGCGCTCCAGGGCGCGATCACCTCGGCGTTTCTCCGCAACTTCAAGCCCGGCCGCGAGCAATGCTGGGTCGCCGAGCGCGCTGGCGTGATGGCGGGATCGGTGTTCCTAGTGGATGCGGGCGACGATGTCGCGCAGCTGCGGCTGCTCTATGTCGAGCCCTGGGCGCGCGGGCTGGGGATTGGCCAGGCGCTGGTCGCCGAATGCGTCGCATTCGCGCGCGCGGCGGGATACGCGAAGCTCGTACTGTGGACGCACACCGTGCTCGAAAGCGCGCGGCGAATCTACGAGGCCGCGGGCTTTCAAATCACCGAGGTCGCGATGCATGATGGCTTCGGCAAGGCCGAGCAGGGCGAGACCTGGGAGCTCGAGTTCGGAGATGGCGGGGAGCGCCTGGTGACCCCTACGGGAATCGAACCCGTGTTTCAGCCGTGAGAGGGCCGCGTCCTAACCGCTAGACGAAGGGGCCGCCCGCGGAGCCGCGAGAGCTAGGATTGCCGGGGGTTTGCGTCAACCCCTCGCGGGTTTCCCCCTCACAGCGAGCGCGCGATGATCAGCTTCATGATCTCGTTCGAGCCGCCGAAGATACGGCTGACGCGCGCGTCGCGGTACATGCGCGCGATCGGATAGTCGTTGATATAGCCCCAGCCGCCGTGCAGCTGGAGGCATTTGTCGACGACCTCGCCCTGGAGTTCGGTGACGAGCAGCTTGGCGATCGAGGCGGTGGTGACGTCGAGCGTCCGCGCGAGCTCGCGCGCGATGCAGTCGTTGACGAACACTTTCGCCATCGTCGCCTTGGCTTTCAATTCGGCGAGTGTGAATTGGGTGTTCTGGAACGCGATGATCGCTTGGCCGAAGGCCTGGCGCTGTTTGACGTAATCGATCGTCGTCTCGAGCGCCTTCTCGATCCCGATCATCGATCCGACCGCGATGATCAGCCGCTCGCGCGGCAGCTCGGCCATCAGCTGGATGAAGCCGCGCCCTTCCTCGCCGCCGAGCAGATTGTCGGCGGGAACGAAGACATCGTCGAAAAACAGCTCGGATGTGTCCTGCGCCTCGAGCCCGATCTTGTCGAGCTTCCTGCCGCGGCTGAACCCCTCGAGCCCCTCGGTCTCGATCACGATCAGCGAGGTGCCGCGCGCCCCCTCGCTGGGATCGGTCTTGGCGACGACGACGATGAGATCGGCGATCTGGCCGTTCGAGATGAAGGTCTTGGAGCCGTTAAGCCGATAGCCGTTGCCGTCGCGCAGCGCCGTCGTGCGGATCGCCTGGAGGTCGGACCCCGCGCCGGGCTCGCTCATCGCGATCGCAGCGACGCGCTCGCCCGAGACCAGCCCGGGCAGCCAGCGCCGCTTCTGCTGCTCGGTGCCGTGGAGCTGAATGTAGGGCGTGACGATGACATTGTGCAGGCTCGCCGCGAAGCCGTCGACGCCCTTGCGCGCGACTTGATCCACGACCACGAGATCATGGCGGAAATCGCCACCATGCCCGCCATATTCGGCTGGAACCGAAACGCCAAGCAGCCCCGCTTGGCCCGCCTCGCGCCAGAATTCGCGCTCGACCTGCCCGTCCGCGCGCCATTGGGCGATGCGCTTCTCGTCGACCGCCCGGTCGAGAAACGTGCCCACAGCGTCATGGAACATGCGGACATCTTCGTCCTGCATGAAGGCGGGCTCGGGCACGTCGATGGCGGTCATTCCAGCCCCTCCCTAGCAATGGTCCGCCGTCAACGGCAAAGGTTGTTCGCAACGGGGGGAAAGATGCGATGGCGGACAAGGTCGTGTGCGACCGTCCAGAGCGGAGTTTGGAGTGAGCCGATTTCTCATTCTGGCTGGAATTGCAGCCATGATGCTTGCGCATCCTTCGGTCGCTCAGCGGCGGATCACCGATCCATGGTCCTGGATCACCACGAGGGATTATCCGCCTGAGCTCGTCGCTGCCGGAACGACGGGCATCACGAACGTGCGCTTCGACATTTCGGAAGGAGGACGCGTCGAGAATTGCCGCGAGGAATATGTCGACGTCGATCAGCTCGGCGATCTGACATGTCGGCTGCTCATGGAGCGCGCTCGCTATGAGCCGGCTTACGATCGACAGGGTTCGCCGTTCCGCTCGCGCGGGACATTTGGGATTTCATGGGAGATCGAGAACGGAGCCCCGGCCATCGTCTATGCCGCCGACTACGGTGATGCGGTCCCACGCAACTCGCCGCGAGGTTGGTATGGACCGGGAGACCTTCCGGTCCGCGATCTGCCGTCGGGCTCGGGTTCGCTGGTGATGCGGTTCGACATTTCAACTGAGGGCCGGATGACAGGGTGCAGCGTGGAACGGCCCAGCCCGAGCGCCGCGGTCAACCGCCAGGCGTGTCGTGTGCTCGAACGGCGCGCCCGTTTTCATCCGCCGATCGGCCGGGATGGCCTGCCCAGAGCCACGGCGGGTTTTGTGGTGCTCAGGTTCTGGGCCGAATAATCCCGGGCCTGCCTCTGATTGACTAAGCGCCCCCCTCAACCTACATCGCGCCCCACCCATTTCCCGCGTTTCCGGGCCGATTTCGCGCGCCCTCGCGGCCCTGAACCAGGAACATCGCCCATGCTCGGCGGCCTCGCCAAATCGATCTTCGGATCAAGCAACGACCGTTATGTCCGCTCGCTCCAGAAGATCGTCGACCGGGTCAACGCGCTCGAGCCCGAAACCCACGCGCTCTCCGACGAGGAGCTCGGCGCGCGGACCACGGAGTTTCGCGAACGGCTCGCGGCGGGCGAGACCCTCGACGATCTCCTCCCCGAGGCGTTCGCGACCGTGCGCGAGGCGGCGATCCGTGCGCTCGGCCAGCGGCATTACGACGTCCAGCTGATCGGCGGGATCGTGCTCCATCGCGGCGAGATCGCCGAGATGCGCACGGGCGAGGGCAAGACGCTGGTCGCGACGCTCGCGGTCTATCTCAACGCGCTCGCGGGCAAGGGCGTCCATGTCGTCACGGTCAACGACTATCTTGCGCGGCGCGACGCCGAGTGGATGGGGCGAATCTACTCGTTCCTCGGCATGACCGTGGGCGTGATCGTCCCCAACCTCACCGATCACGAGCGCCGCGAGGCCTATCATTCGGACATCACCTACGGCACCAACAACGAGTTCGGCTTCGACTATCTGCGCGACAACATGAAATATTCGCGCGCGCAGATGGTCCAGCGGCCGTTCGTGTTCGCGATCGTCGACGAGGTCGATTCGATCCTGATCGACGAGGCGCGCACCCCGCTGATCATCTCGGGGCCGACCGAGGACCGCTCCGAGCTCTATGTGTCGGTCGACGCGATCGTGAAGCGGCTCGACGCGGAGGATTACGAGGTCGACGAGAAGCAGAAATCGGTGGTGCTCACCGAGGACGGCACCGAGAAGGTCGAGCGGATGCTCGAGGACGCCGGGCTGCTCCACGGCGCCAACCTCTACGATTTCGAGAACACCCAGGTCGTCCACCACCTCAACCAGGCGATGCGCGCCAACGTCATCCAGCGGCTCGACACCGACTATATCGTCAAGGAAGGCGAGATCGTCATCATCGACGAGTTTACCGGGCGGATGATGGAGGGGCGGCGCTGGTCCGACGGGCTCCACCAGGCGGTCGAGGCCAAGGAGGGGGTCAACATCAAGCCCGAGAACCAGACGCTCGCCTCGATCACCTTCCAGAATTATTTCCGCATGTACCCCAAGCTATCGGGGATGACCGGGACCGCGCTGACCGAGGCGCCCGAGTTTTTCGACATCTACAAGATGAACGTCGTGACGATCCCGACCAACGTCCCCGTCATCCGGATCGACGAGACCGACGAGTTCTACAAGAATATCGAGGACAAGTTCGGCGCGATCACCGGCGCGATCCGCGAGGCCAACGCCAAGGGCCAGCCGGTGCTGGTCGGCACGGTCTCGATCGAGAAATCCGAGCTGCTTTCCGACTATCTCAACAAGGAGGGGATCGCGCACGCGGTGCTCAACGCGCGGCTCCACGAGAGCGAGGCGCATGTCGTGGCGCAGGCGGGACGGCTCGGCGCGGTGACGATCGCGACCAACATGGCCGGGCGCGGCACCGACATCCAGCTCGGCGGCAATTTCGATTTCCGCGTCGGCGACGAGCTCGCCGAGCTCGAGGACGGCCCCGAGCGCGACGCGGCGATCGAGGCCATTCGTCAGGAGATTGCAACCGAAAAGGAGGCGGTGCTCGCGGCGGGCGGCCTCTTCGTGCTCGCGACCGAGCGCCACGAGAGCCGGCGCATCGACAACCAGCTGCGCGGCCGTTCGGGCCGCCAGGGCGATCCCGGCCTCAGCCGCTTCTACCTCAGCCTCGACGACGACCTCCTGCGCATCTTTGGCCCGCAGACGATGTTCTCGAAGATGGTGCGCAACAATCTCGAGGACGGCGAGGCGATCGTCTCGCCCTGGGTCGCCAAGGCGATCGAGACCGCCCAGAAGAAGGTCGAGGCGCGCAACTACGACATCCGCAAGCAGGTCGTCGAATATGACAATGTGATGAACGACCAGCGCAAGGTGATCTACGAGCAGCGCGCCGACATCATGGACGCCGACAGCGTCGACGACGTGATCGTCGATATGCGCGCCGACACCGTCAACGGCCTCGTCTACGATCACTGCCCGCCCGAGACCTATCCCGAGCAATGGGACGTCGAGGGGCTCGAGGCCGAGACCGAGAAGACGCTCGGCTTCACCCCCGAGGTGTCGGCTTGGATCGAGGAGGGCGACGGGATCGATCAGGAGATGATCGAGGAGCGCATCCTCGCGCGCGCCAACGCCGATATCGACGCCAAGACGGGCGAGATTCCGCCCGCCGACTGGGTGCGGATCGAGAAATCGATCCTGCTCCAGACGCTCGACGGGCAGTGGAAGGAGCATCTCGGCACGCTCGACGCGCTCCGCGGCGTGATTCACCTCAGGTCATACGCGCAGAAGAAGCCGATCGACGAATATAAGCGCGAGGCGTTCGCGATGTTTCAGCGGCTGCTCGTCAACATCCGCGAGGAGGTCACCAAGACGCTCGCCTTCGCGCGCTTCATCCAGGCCGAGCCGCCGCCGCTTCCCGAGCTTCCCGAGTTCATGACCAGCCACATCGATCCGTTCACGGGCGAGGACGACAGTGCCGACTACGACGGCGGCTCGCGCGGGACGGTGACGTCGACGCTTCCCCCGCCGCTCTTCGCGCCGGGGACCGAGGACGAGGATTTCGCGATGGGGCGCGAGAGGGTGTCGCGCAACGCGCCATGCCCGTGCGGGTCGGGGCGCAAATACAAGCATTGTCACGGAGCGCTGGTCTAAGCGGCGGGGGTGGCCCCGGAGCTTACCCGAGATCGATCACGCCACCATCGACGAACAGATCCGCGCCCGTGATGAAGCTCGCCTCGTCCGAGGCGAGGAACAGCACCGCGCGCGCGATCTCCTCGGGCTCGCCCATGCGGCGCATCGGGACGTTGGCGATCATCGTCCGGCGGAGCGCGTCGATCGCCTCGGGGGGGAGCTGGCTGCGGTTGATGATCGGGGTCTCGGTCGGGCCGGGGCTGACCATGTTGACGCGGATCTTGCGCGGCAGCAGTTCGACCGCGAGCGTGCGGACGACCGCGCGCAGCCCCGCCTTGGCGGCGGCATAGGCGGCGTTGCCCGGGATCGCCATCACCGATCCGGTCGATCCGGTGACGACGATCGCGCCGCCGTCGCGCATGTGCGGCAGCGCCTTCTGCGCGGCGAAGAAGCAGCCGCGCAGGTTGACCTGGTGGATCGAGTCCCAGAATTCTTCGCTGATCGCGGGAATTTCGGCGAAGCCGCCGACGCCGGCGTTGATGAAGACGACATCCAGCTCGCCCAGCGCTTCGGCCGCCTCCGCGATCGCCGCCTCGCTCGCGGCGGGATCGCCGATGTCGCTGCGGATCGCGAGCGCGCCGGTCTCCCCGGCGGCGCTGTCGAGCGTCG
>JACMKH010000259.1 GCA_014380205.1 Sphingomonadaceae bacterium | reverse complement strand
GCGACGACGGCAAGGCGCGTACGCCGGGCGACATCGGCTTTGCGTCGCTGCGCGGCGGGTCGGCGGCGGGCGACCACGTCGGGATGTTTCGGGGCGACGGCGAACGCCTCGAGCTCGGCCACCGCGCCGAAAGCCGCGAGATTTTCGCGCGCGGCGCGATCCGCGCGGCGCTGTGGCTCACGGGCAAGCCGGCGGGCCGCTACGTGATGGGCGACGTGCTCGGCCTTTAGCGAACCGCCGCAGGGTCGCTCCTATTCCCCGCCGCCCGCCGGCGCCTCCAGCCCCGTCTCGGCCGCGATGAACGCCCAGAGGTCGGCGTATTCCTCGATGATCTGGTCGGTCGGGCGGCCCGAGCCGTGGCCGGCGCGGGTTTCGATGCGGATGAGGCGAGGCTCGTCGCCTAGCTGTGCGTGCTGGATCGCGGCGGCGTATTTGAAGCTGTGGCCGGGGACGACGCGGTCGTCGGTGTCGGCGGTGGTGATCAGGATCGCCGGATAGTCGCCCGTCGCCGGGATGTTGTGATAGGGCGAATAGGCGAAGAGCGTGCGAAAATCGGCCTCGCGGTCGGGGTGGCCGTAATCGTCGACCCAGTAGCGGCCCGCCGTGAAGCGATCGAAGCGCAGCATGTCCATCACGCCGACCGCGGGCAGCGCGGCGGCGAACAGTTCGGGCCGCTGGTTGACCACCGCACCGACGAGCAAGCCGCCGTTCGAGCGACCGTTGATCGCGAGCTGGCCCGGGGTCGTGACGCCCTGCGCGATCAGATATTCGGCCGCCGCGATGAAATCGTCGAACACGTTCTGCTTGTTCTCGAGCCGGCCCGCATCGTGCCATTCGCGGCCGTATTCGCCGCCGCCGCGCAGGTTGGCGACCGCATAGACCCCGCCCATCTCCATCCATTGCAGCACCGCGGGCGAGAAGGCCGGGGTCACCGAAACGTCGAAACCGCCATAGCCGTAGAGCAGCGCGGGGCGCGGCCCCGAGGGCAGGTCGGTGCGGCCGACGAGGAACAGCGGTATCCGCGTGCCGTCGTTCGAGGCGTAGAAGCGTTGCTCGACATTATAGTCGGCCGGATCGAACGCGACCTGCGGCAGCGCGAAGGGCGTCGTCTCGCCGGTCGACACGTCATAGCGGTAGATCGCGGTCGGCGTCGCGAAGCTGGTGAACGAGAAGAAGGTCTCGGGATCGCCCGCCTCGCCGCCAAACCCCGCCGCCGTCCCGATCCCGGGCAGCTCGACCGTGCCGAGCGGCCTGCCGCTGAGATCGAAGACGCGCGCCTCGCTGGTCGCGTGGCCGAGATAGGCCGCGATCAGCCGGTCGCCGACCAGCGAGACGCCCTGCAGGGTCGCCTCGTCCTGCGCGACGAGCTCGGTGATCGGCCGCGCGCTCGAGGCGACGTTCATCGACACGATGCGCTGGCGCGGCGCGTCGAGGTTGGTCATGAAATAGAAGGTATCGCCAACCGCCCCCGCGAGCTCCCAGTTGTTCTCGAGTCCGCGCACGATCGTCCGCCGCTCCATGCGCGGCGAGGTCAGGGCGATGATCGTCAGCTCGTAACGCGAATCGGTTCCCTCGGAGGTGGTGACCAGCAGCCACTTGCCGTCGTCGGTGACCTCGGCCGAGTGGTTGAGATTGGGCCGGTCGGGGGTCGAATAAACCAGCACGTCGGCCGATTGCGGCGTGCCGATCGCATGGAAATAGACCGCCTGGTTGGTGTTGAGCGCCTGGAACTCGGCCTCGCCGCTCGGCTCGGGGAAGCGCGAATAGAAGAAGCCCGATCCGTTCTGCGCCCAGTCGAGGTCCGAGAATTTGACCCATTCGACGGCGTCCTCGAGCACCTGCCCGCTCGCGACATCGACGACGCGAATCGTCCGCCAGTCGGTCCCTCCGTCCTGGATCGCATAGGCGAGCCGCGCCCCGTCGGGCGAAGCCTCCCATTCGGCGAGCGCGGTCGCGCCGTCCTCGGACCAGCTGTTGGGATCGAGCAGCAGGCGCGGCGCGCCGTCGAGCCCTTCGCGGACATAAAGCGGCGACTGGTTCTGGAGGCCCTCGTTGCGCTGGTAGAAATACCGCCCGCCCTGGGCCTCGGGGATACCGAAGCGCTCATAGGCGTAGAGCTGGCTGAGCCGCGCCTCGATCGCGGCGCGGCCCGGAAGCGTCGCGAGATAGGCGTCGGTCACCGCGTTCTGCGCGGTCACCCAGGCGCGCACCTCTGCGTCGTTGCGCACGTCGTTCTCGAGCCAGCGATAGGGATCGGAGACGGAAACCCCGAACTGCTCCTCGACGATGTCGCCGCGCCGTGTCTCGGGATAGGCAAGGCTGGCCACGGGCATGGTCTCCTCGGTCTGGGCGATGGCCATGATCGGCGAAAGGGCGGCGAACGCAAACAACGCGAGGCGGGGAGCGAAACGCATGACGATCCTCTGCGCAAGGGGGAGCGGCGTGCCTAGCAGGCGCGGCGCGTCGAATAAATCCCGGAATGGGACGGCAGGAAACGCCGCGCGCAGGTCTCCGTCATGCTGAACTCGTTTCAGCATCCATGAGCGCGAACGACGCGTCTCGATCGCGATCGTCGAGCCAATGGATGCTGACCTCCGTCAGCATGACGGAATTCCGCGTGGCGAATTACGCCGCCTGAAGCTCGTCCTCGTCCTCGCCCATCACCGGCCCCGAATCCTGCCCCTTGGCGCTCTCGTCGCGATCGACGAGCTCGATCACCGCGATCGGCGCGGCGTCCGAGGCGCGCAGCCCCGCCTTGATCACGCGGCAATAGCCGCCCGCGCGATCGGCGTAGCGCGGGCCGAGCACGTCGAACAGCTTGATCAGCTGCGCGTCGTCGAGCAGCCGCGAATGCGCGAGCCGGCGGTTCGAAAGCCCGCCCTTCTTGGCGAGCGTGATCAGCTTCTCGACATAGGGGCGAAGCTCCTTCGCCTTGGCGGTGGTGGTGATGATCTGCTCGTGCTTGATCAGCGCGGCGGCCATGTTGCGGAACATCGCGGTGCGATGGCTTCCGGTGCGCTGCAGCTTGCGGCCGCCCATCTTGTGGCGCATGTTTTCTTCTCCGTTCGTCCCAGGGCCGTGGAGGGACCCCATCAAAGTAATACTTTGATGGGAACCCGCTCAGGCACCCTGGGCCAGGCGATCGATCGGGGGATCGCCCAGACCCCAATAAAAAAGAACGGACCAGCGGCCCGCTCTGCGCCGCGTCCCAAGCCGATGGCGGGGGCAAAGTCAAGCGCGCGGCTTTGCGCGAGACCGCCGTGACGCCTAGATAGCCCCCCATGAACGTGGACTTCCAGCTCGACCGGCCGGCCGCAGAGGCGCGCATCGTCGTGGCGATGTCGGGCGGGGTCGATTCGTCGGTGGTCGCGGCGCTCGCCGCGCGGAGCGGGGCCGAGGTGATCGGGGTGACGCTCCAGCTCTACGACCATGGCGAAGCGACCGGGCGGACGGGAAGCTGCTGCGCGGGGCAGGACATCCGCGACGCGCGCGCGGTCGCCGACCGGCTCGGCATCGCGCATTATGTGTTCGATTACGAGAGCGCGTTTCGCGCGTCGGTGATCGAGGAGTTCGCGAATGAATATGTCGCGGGACGGACGCCGATCCCCTGCGTGCGCTGCAACCAGTCCGTCAAGTTCACCGACCTGATGGCGTTCGCGCACGATTTGGGCGCGGATTGCCTCGCGACCGGGCATTATGTCCGCCGCGTGGCCGGCGCGAATGGTGCCGAGCTTCACCGCGCGCTCGATCCCGCGCGCGATCAGAGCTATTTCCTGTTCGCGACCACCCGCGCGCAGCTCGATTATCTGCGCTTCCCGCTCGGCGGCCTGCCCAAGGCCGAGGTGCGCGCGATGGCCGCCGAGCTCGGCCTCGGCGTCGCCGCCAAGCCAGACAGCCAGGACATCTGCTTCGTCCCCGACGGCGATTACGCCTCGGTGGTCCGCAAGCTTCGCCCCGAGGCGGTCGAGGGCGGCGAGATCGTGACGCTGGGCGGACGCGTGCTCGGAGAACATCGCGGGCTGATCAACTTCACGGTTGGCCAGCGGCGCGGGCTCGACATCGGCGGCCAGCCCGAGCCGCTCTATGTCGTGCGGATCGAGCCCGAGACGCGGCGCGTCGTCGCCGGGCCGAAGAGCGCGCTGGCGGTGCGGGCGGTGCGCCTCTCCGGCCTCAACTGGCTCGG
>JACMKH010000029.1 GCA_014380205.1 Sphingomonadaceae bacterium | reverse complement strand
GCACGGCGGTGACGCGCGCGACGAGCTCGCGCGGGCTGAACGGCTTGGTGACATAATCGTCGGCGCCGGTCTCGAGCCCGCGGATGCGGTCGCTCTCCTCGCCGCGCGCGGTCAGCATGATGATCGGGACGTGCGCGGTCTCGGCGCGGCGGCGCAGGCGGCGGCACACCTCGATCCCCGATATGCCCTCGATCATCCAGTCAAGGATGACGATGTCGGGCGGGGTCTCCGCCGCGAGCAGCAACGCCTCCTCGCCGTCGGCGGTGCGCTGGATGTCAAACTCCTCGCGCTCGAAATGCCAGATCAGCAGATCGGCGAGCGCCCTGTCGTCCTCGACCAGGAGCAGCTTTCCCCGGCTCATCCCGTCAGCACCGGATCCTGGCCGCGAACGCGCTCGGCCATCCGCTCGCCGCGCGCCGCGAACCAGACCATCTCGGCGATGTTGGTGGCGTGATCGCCGATCCGCTCGAGATTCTTGGCGACGAACAGCAGATGCGTGCAGGCGGTGATGTTGTGCGGATTTTCCATCATGAAGGTGAGCAGCGCGCGGAAGATGCTGATATAGAAATCGTCGACCGCGTTGTCGCGCTCGCAGACCTCGCCCGCCTTCTTGTCGTCGCGCCCGGCAAAGGCGTCGAGCACGTCATGGACCATCTCGCCCGCGATCCGCGCCATCTCAGGGAGCAGCGAGATCGGGCGAAGCCTGCTGTCCTGGATGCTGTGCACGCGCTTGGCGATATTCTTGGCATAGTCGCCGATCCGCTCGACGATTCCCGCGATCTTGAGCGCAGCGACGACGTCGCGCAGGTCGTCGGCCATCGGCGCGCGGAGCGCGATGATCTGGACCGCCTGGCGCTCGATCTCGGTCTCGAGCGCGTCGATCCGCGCGTCGCGCGCGATCACGGCATCGGCGGCGGCGGTATCGACCGCCATCAGCGCGGCCATCGCATCGCGGATAGCGGCCTCGGCGAGGCCGCCCATCTCGCAGATCGAGGCGCGAAGGAAGCCAAGCTCCTCGTCAAAGGCTTTGACCGTGTGGCCCGTGGTCGCCATGATTCGATTCTCCTCAGCCATAGCGGCCCGTGATGTAATCCTCGGTCCGCTTCTGGCGCGGGTTGGTGAATATCTCGGTGGTCTCGCCATATTCGACGAGCACACCGAGGTGGAAGAAAGCGGTGCGCTGCGAAACGCGCGCGGCCTGCTGCATGTTATGGGTGACGATGACGATCGCGTAGCGGCCCCTCAATTCGTGGATCAGCTCCTCGATCTTGGCGGTGGCGATCGGATCGAGCGCCGAACAGGGCTCGTCCATCAGAATCACCTCGGGATCGACCGCGATCGCGCGCGCGATGCAGAGGCGCTGCTGCTGGCCGCCCGAGAGGGCGGTGCCGCTTTCGGAGAGCCGGTCCTTGACCTCCTCCCACAGCCCCGCGCGGACGAGCGCGCGCTCGACCATCGCGTCCAGCTCGACCTTGCCCGCGGCGAAGCCGTGGATGCGGGGGCCATAGGCGACATTCTCGTAGATCGACTTGGGGAACGGGTTGGGCTTCTGGAACACCATGCCGACGCGCGCGCGAAGCTGCTCGACTTCCATGGCCGGCCCATAAATGTCTTCCCCGTCGAGCTCGATCAGCCCTTCGACGCGCGCATTGGCGATTGTGTCGTTCATCCGGTTGAGCGTGCGCAGGAAGGTCGACTTTCCGCACCCCGAGGGGCCGATGAAGGCGGTGACGTGCTCGCGCGAAACGTCGATCGAGACATCCTCGATCGCACGCTTGTCCCCATAGAAGACGTTGACGTTGGCCGCAGTCATCTTGGGCGCCAGGGTCGTTTCCATATCCATCACCAGCGTGTCTCGAATCTGTTGCGAAGATAGATGGCCAGCCCGTTCATGACGAGCATGAAGGCGAGCAGCACGATGATCGCCGCCGAGGTCTTCTCGACGAAGCCGCGGCTGACCTCGTCCGACCAGAGGAAGATCTGGACGGGAAGCGCGGTCGCGGGATCGGTGAAGCCTTGCGGCGGCGAGGCGATGAACGCGCGCATCCCGATCATCAGCAGCGGCGCGGTCTCGCCGAGCGCGCGCGCCATGCCGATGATCGTGCCGGTCAGAATGCCCGGCAGCGCGAGCGGCAGGACATGGTGGAAGACGACCTGGATGCGGCTCGCGCCGACGCCAAGCGCGGCGTCGCGGATCGAGGGGGGCACCGATTTGATCGCGTTCCTCCCAGCGATGACGATCACGGGCATGGTCATCAGCGCGAGCGTAAGCCCGCCGACGAGCGGGGCCGAGCGCGGCAAGTGCATGGTGTTGAGGAATACGGCGAGGCCGAGCAGCCCGAAGATGATCGAGGGCACCGCCGCGAGGTTGTTGATCGAGACCTCGATCACGTCGGTCCAGCGGTTTCGCGGCGCATATTCCTCGAGATAGACCGCGGAGAGCACGCCGATCGGAAAGGCGAGCGCGATCGTCACCAGCATGGTCAGCAGCGAGCCCTTGAAGGCGCCCCAGATGCCGACGCGATCGGGATCGGTCGCGTCCGAGCCGGTCAGGAAGGTCCAGTCGAGTCCGCCGATGCCGTTGACGAACATGGTGATCAGCAGAAAGGCGAGAAAGCCGACCGAGATCAGAATCGCGGCGAGCCCCGCGAGTCGGAAGCGCCGCTCGGCCGCGTAGCGCGCGCGGATGCGGCGGCGCATCGTGTCCGTGCGCCAGTCGGTCGGATCGATGCGAAGTGCGTCACTCATAAGCTTCACGATATTTCTTGACGACGCGCAGCGCATAGATGTTGAGCGCGAGCGTCATGAGGAACAGCGTCAGCCCCAACGCGAAGGCGGCGAGCGTCTTGGGGCTGTCGAACTCCTGATCACCGGTCAGCAGCTGCACGATCTGGGTCGTCACGGTGGTGACGCTCGCGAAGGGGTTGGCGGTGAGGTTCGCCGCGAGACCCGCCGCCATCACCACGATCATCGTCTCGCCGATCGCGCGGCTGACAGCGAGCAGCACGCCGCCGACCACGCCGGGCAGCGCGGCGGGGATCAGCACCTTGCGGATCGTCTCGCTGCGCGTCGCGCCCATCGCGAGGCTGCCGTCGCGCATCGCCTGGGGCACCGCCGCGATCGAATCGTCGGCCATCGATGAAACGAAGGGGATGATCATCACGCCCATGACGAGCCCCGCCGCGAGCGCCGATTCGCTCGAGGCGGGGATGCCGAGGGCGAGACCGAAATCGCGGACGAGCGGCGCCACGGTCAGCGCGGCGAAATAGCCGTAGACCACGGTCGGCACGCCCGCGAGAATCTCGAGCGCGGGCTTGAGCCAGGTGCGCGCGCTGCGATGCGCATATTGGGTAAGGTATATGGCGCTCATCAGCCCGAGCGGGATTGCGACGATCATCGCGATGATCGCGCCAATGAATACCGTTCCCCAGAACAGCGGAATCGATCCGAATGCGCCCGATGAGCCCGCCTGATCGGGGCGGATCGCGACCTGAGGACTCCAGTGCGTACCGAACAGGAATTCGGTAACCGGCACCATCGAGAAAAAGCGCAGCGATTCGAACAGCAGCGACAGCACGATGCCGAGCGTGGTGAGCACCGCGATCAGCGAAGCGATGCGCAGCGCGGCCATGACCAGCCGCTCGATTCGGCGGCGCGCGGCGAATCGCGGGGTTAGGCGCGTGAAGGCGAAGGCGCCGCCGGCGAAGGCGATCAGCAGCGCCGCGCCAAACCCGATCCAGCCGTAAAAGGCGATCGCGCGTTCATAAGCTGGCGCGATTCCGCTGGCCTCGGGACGGAAGCTTTGCTCGGTAGCCCCGATGGCGAGCGAATAGGCCTCGCTGAGCACCGTCGCGCGCTCCATGCCCGCGGCGGGCAGCGCCGCCGCCTCCGGGCTCGCGAGCACGGCCTGGTAGATCAGCCCGCCCGTGAAATTGGACCAGATCGCGAGGACGATGACCGCTGGGACGATCGTCCACAGCGCGACATACCAGCCATGGTGCGCGGGGAGCGAATGCGCGCGCCCGTCATAGACACGTGCGAGCGCCGCGGCCCTCGTGCGCCCGGTCCACCAGGCAATGGCGCCCAGCCCGGCGATCAGCAGCGCGACGGCGAGCATGGGCAATTTAGTTCAACTCCAAACCGACATGTCCCAACCGACCTGGGGGCGCCGGGCCCTGCTGGGGGAGCCCGGCGCCCTGGCCGACACTACTGCAGGTCGGCAGCCGTGATCGGCGTCGGGTTGCGAATCGCCTCGGCGGCGCGCTGCTGGACGTCGGCGGGAGAGGGTATAAGCCCACGCTCGGCGAGATAGCCGCCTTCGCTCCATGCCCGCGCATATTCGGCGAGGAACTCGCGCAGGCCCGGGATCACGTCAAGATGCTCGCCCTTGACGTAGATGTAGAGCTGGCGCGCGCCGGGATAGCTGAAGTCCTGGATCGTCCCGACGCTCGGCGCGACGCCGTCGATCGAGATGCCCTTCACGAGCTCGGCGTTCTCGGCGAGGAACGAATAGCCCAGCACGCCGATCGCGCCCTGGTTGGCGGCGACGCGCTGCATCAGCAGATTGTCGTTCTCGCCGGCCTCGACGAAGGCGCCATCCTCGCGGATCGTGCGGCAGACCTCCTCGTGGCGATCCGAATCCTCCTCCTTGAGCGCGACCATCGCGGGATCGCTGTCGCAACCCTCGTCGAGGATCAGCTCGGCGAAGCTGTCGCGCGTGCCCGAGGTCGGCGGCGGGCCGTAGACCATGATGGCGACGTCGGGGAGCTCGGGGTTGACGTCGCGCCAGGTCCGCGCGGTCTGGGGCCGGCCGAAGGGATTGGCCGCGAGCGCGGCGTAAATGTCGCGCGAGGTCAGCTGGAAGTTGGTCGGACGCTCGACCGATTCGATCAGCGCGAGACCGTCGATGCCGACCGGGATTTCGATGATCCGCGTAACCCCGTTTTCGGCGCACGTAGCAATCTCGGTATCCTTGATTCGGCGCGAAGCGTTGGCGATGTCGGGATGATCGGCGCCGACGCCGGCGCAGAACAGCTCAATTCCGCCGCCGGTGCCAGTCGATTCGACGACGGGCGCGCGGCCCGAAGCATTGGCCTGGGCGAAGCGCTCGGCGACCGCCTGGGTAAAGGGATATACCGTCGAGGATCCGACGATGCGGATCTCCTGGCGCCCTCCGCCTTCGCCGGCGTCCCCGCCGGTCGCGCTCTGGCCACAGCCGGCGAGCGCGAGGGCGGCGGCCGCCACCGCAAAAAATGTGTTTTTCAAGTGAGCCTCCATCGAACCCCGCTCATCTGGAGTTCGATTCGCGGGCTAGGCGTGGAGCGTGTGGCTTGTGTGACGGCTCGATGACAGTTTTGTTACGATGGCTCCGGCGCGACCGGCAGCGCGACGTGAACGCGCGTTCCGCGTCCGATCTCGCTCTCGACGCTGAGCCGCCCGCCGTGGCGCTCGACGATGTGCTTGACGATCGAAAGGCCGAGCCCGGTGCCGCCGAGCGCGCGGCTGCGGCCCGGGTCGATGCGGTAGAAGCGCTCGGTGAGGCGCGGAATATGCTCGGGCGCGATGCCCTCGCCGCGGTCGGCCACGGTCAGCCGGACCATATCGCCGTCGCGGCGCGCCGAGAGCGTGACGGGCGCGTCGCGCCCGCCATAGCGCAGCGCGTTGGTCACCAGATTGTCGATCAGCTGGAGGAGCTGGTCGTGATCGCCCGCGACCGGGGGCAGGCCGGGTTCGGACTCGATCCGGATTTCGCAGCCGCGCTCGGCGGCGAAGCGGCGGCCGATGGCGCGCGCCTCCTCGAGCAGCGGCGGCAGCGATACGGCTTCGCGCGGCGCGTTGAACCGCTCACCCTCGATCCGCGAGAGCGAGATCAAATCCTCGACCAGCCGCTGCATCCGGCGCGATTCGTCATGAACGACCGCGACGAAGCGCTCGCGCGTCGCGGGATCGATCGCGGCCTTCTCCTCACGGAGCGTCTCGGCATATCCGAGGATGGTCGCGAGCGGCGTCCGCAGCTCGTGGCTCGCGTTGGCGACGAAATCGGTGCGCATCCGCTCGGCGGCATGGACCTCGCTGCGGTCGACGAGCCGCGCGAACGCCGCCCCTTCTTCGAGCGGGACGACACTCATCGCCCAGCGCCGCTCGGCGCCACCGACGCCGGTCAGCTCGATGTCGTCGGCGCGCGCGGGAACGGGAGCGGTCAGCCGCTCGACCGCCGCCGG
>JACMKH010000258.1 GCA_014380205.1 Sphingomonadaceae bacterium | reverse complement strand
GCCGGCCGAGCCGCCCGAGGCGGCGATCCGCCCGGGCGAGCTGTAGCCGCGCGCGATCAGGCCGCGCGCGACATCGACGAAATCGTTGAAGCTGTTGGTCCGCCGCTCGAGCTTGCCGTCGAGATACCATTGATAGCCGAGATCGTCGCCGCCGCGGATGTGCGCGATCGCGAAGATGAAGCCGCGGTCGATCAGGCTGAGCTGGCGCGTCGAGAAGCCCGGCGGGATCGCATAGCCGTAGGCGCCATAGGCGTAGAGGTGCACCGGCGTCTCGGGGCCCACCGTCACGTCGCGGCGATGGACGAGGCTGACCGGGACGTGAGTGCCGTCGCGCGCCTCGATCATCAACCGCTCGGTGACATAATGCGAGGCGTCGTAGCCCGAGGGGATTTCCTGGACCTTGAGCGTGGTCAGCGCGGCCGAGGCGATGTCGTAGCTGTAATCGGTCTCGGGGGTGACCATCGATTCGTAATCGATCCGGATCGCATCGACGTCGAAATCGGCGACGGGGCCGAGCCCCGCGTCGTAGCTCGCCTCGGGGAAGGTCACGCGGACCGGCGCGCCGCCCCCCTGATCGGACGCGTAGCGGACGATCTCGACCTGATCGAGCCCGCGCTCGCGGCCCTCGACGACGTAGAAATCCTGAAAGGTGGTGAGGCCGGTGATGTAGAAATCGTCAGAGCCCGTGCGCAGCTCGGTCCATTCGGACGGGCTTGCGACCGGCGCGGTGACGAGGCGGAAGTTCACATGTTTGTCGTTGGTCGCGATGTAGAGCGCGCCGTCGCGCTCTTCGACACTGTAGAGCCGGTTGGTCTCGCGCGGCGAGATCAGCGCGGGCGCGGCGGCGGGGTTGTCGGCGGGGATCAGATAGACTTCGTTGGTGACATTGTCGGCCGCGCTCAGCGTGATGAAGCGCTCGGACTGCGTCGTGTCGAGGCCGACCTGGAAGCCGTCGTCCTGCTCGTGATAGACGGTCGCGTCGGCGGCGACATCCTCGCCGAGCGTGTGGCGCTTGATCGTGTCGACCCGCCAGTTTGCGTTGACCAGCCCGTAAAGGATCGTCCGCGAATCGGCGCTCCACGCGATGCCCCCGAGCGTGCCGGGGATCGCATCGGGGAGGTCGGTCATGGTCGTCAGGTCGCGGACGCGCAGGACATAGCGCTCCGCGCCTTCGGTGTCGGTCGAATAGGCGAGATAGCGCCCGTCGGGGCTGACCTGCGCGGTGCCGAGATCGAACTGGGCGTGACCCTCGGCGAGCGCGTTCTCGTCGAGCAGCAGCTGGGCTTCGCCGCCGCCGACGGCACGCCGCATATGGCGGCGATAATCCTGCCCCGGCTGATATTCGGTCCAATATTCGAAGCCGCGATAGGGCACGGGCACGGTCGATTCGTTCTCGACCAGCCGCCCGCGCATCTCATTGTAAAGCGTGTCGATCAGCGCCTGGTGCGGCGCCATCACCGCGCGAAAATAGGCGTTCTCAGCGTTGAGATAGGCGAGCACGTCGGGATCGTCGACGGTCGGATAGCTCTGGTCCTTCATCCAGAAATAGGGGTCCTCGACGGTGATCCCGTGCATCGTGAAGCTGTGCGGCCGCCGCTCGGCGACGGGGGGCGCGGGGAGGCTCGAGGCGGTCATGGCGGCGGCGGTCTGGGGCACGGAAGGGCTTTCCTGGGCGAGGGCGGGGGTCGCGAGCGCGACGAGCGAGGTTGCGGCGAGCAGCGCGCGAAGCGGCATGGGCGGGCCTTTCCGAAGCTGGCGCGCGGCCGCGCCGATGGCTATGCTGGGCGCATATCTAATCGGAAGGCCGAACGCCAATGTCCAGTTACGAGGATCGCCTCAAGGCGCTGCGCGAGACGCTCGCGGCGGGCAGGCTCGACGGGTTCGTCGTCCCGCTCACCGACGAGCATATGAGCGAATATGTCGGGGCCTATGCCCAGCGGCTCGGCTGGCTGACCGGCTTCCAGGGATCGGCGGGATCGGCGGTGGTGCTGCCCGAGGCGGCGGCGATCTTCACCGACGGGCGCTACACGCTCCAGGTTCGCGAACAGGTCGACGGCGATCATTGGGAATATGTCTCGGTCCCCGCGACGAGCGTTTCGGACTGGCTCGCGGCGAATGCGCCCGCGGGCGCGCGGATCGGCTACGATCCCTGGCTCCACACGCGCCAATGGGTCGAGAGCGCGACCAAGGCGCTCGCCGACAAGGGGGCCGAGCTGGTCGCGGTCGACGCCAACCCGGTGGACGCGATCTGGCCCGATCGTCCGCAGCCGTCGGACGCGCGGCTGACGGTTCACGAGGACAAATACGCGGGGCGCAGCTCGGCGGAGAAGCGGCAGGAGATGGCCGACTGGCTGACCGGGAAGGGCTATGACGCCGCCGTGCTCGCCGCGCTCGATTCGATCGCCTGGACGTTCAACATCCGCGGCGCCGATGTCGATCGCACCCCGGTCGCGCTCGCCTATGCGATAGTCCACCACGACGGAACGGCTGACATCTTCGTCGCGCGCGAAAAAATGTGCGACGAGGTGCTCCAGCATCTCGGCAACGGCGTGCGCGTCCATGAGCGCAGCGCCTTCGAAGGGGAGCTTGGCAAATACGAGGGCAAGAGGATCGCCGTCGATCCCGAGCGCGCGGTCTCGGCGATCTTCGCGGCGCTCGACGGGGGCGGCGCGAGCGTCGTAGCGGAGCGCGAACCGTCGGTGCTGCCGAAGGCGATGAAGAACGCGGTCGAGCTCGCCGGCCACCGCGCCGCGCAGGCGCGCGACGGCGCCGCGCTGACGCGCTTCCTCCACTGGCTCTCGATCGAGGCGACTAAGCCTGTCCTGAGCGACGCCGCAGGCGGCGTCGAAGGGGGCGGACTCACCGAAATCTCGGCGGCCGCCAAGCTCGAGGAGTTCCGCCGCGAGCACGGCGGGCTCAAGGATCTTTCGTTCGACACGATCTCGGCGGTCGGGCCGCACGCGGCGATCCCGCATTATCGGGTGAGCGAGGAATCGAGCCTGCCGCTAACGATGGACTCGATTTATCTCGTCGATTCCGGCGGCCAATATTCGGACGGAACGACCGACGTCACGCGCACCGTGATCATAGGCCGGCCGAGCGAGGAGATGCGCGACCGCTTCACGCGCGTGCTGCGCGGCCATATCGCGCTCGCCACCGCGATCTTCCCGAGGGAGACGCGCGGCAGCCAGCTCGACAGCTTCGCGCGCCAATATCTGTGGCGCGCGGGGCTCGATTACATGCACGGCACGGGCCACGGCGTCGGCAGCTTCCTCGCGGTCCACGAGGGGCCCCAGCGGATCAGCGCGGCCAATTATCCGGGCCTGGGCTGGGACGAGCCGCTCAAGCCCGGGATGATCCTCTCGAACGAGCCGGGCTATTACAAGGGCGGCGAATACGGCATTCGCATCGAGAACCTCGTCGCGGTGCAGGAGCGCGATATTCCCGGCGGCGACGCGCCGATGCTCGGCTTCGAGACGCTGACCTTCGCGCCGATCGACCGGCAGCTGATCGTGCGCGAGAAGCTCAGCGAGGACGAGGCGGCCTGGGTCGACGCCTATCACGAGGAAGTGATCGAGATCGTCGGGCCGCTGCTCGACAGGGAGGAGCGGCGCTGGCTCGAATCGGAGTGCGCGCCGCTGTGATTCGTCTCTCGTGGTTAATGCGAAGCTAAATCACTCTCCGTATTACGGAAATTGCCTGGCTACCCTTAGCATGAGTTAAGTGTCGGCGCGCCAAACAATGCTATTCGAAGTGCGACGACTCGGGGCTCAGGCGCGCCCGAACGTGGGGAAACGGGGAACTGGCGATGCTCAATGTCCCGAACGATCGCGATTATTATCGGCGGCGCGAGCGCGAATGCCGCGAGAAGGCGCAACAGGCGTTCGACCCGCACATCCGTGAGCTGCATCTCGAGTTCGCCGAACGCTACGCGCGCGAGGTTCGCGACGCGCCGATAATCGGTTCGCGACCGCGCGATTACGGCATCGAGCCGCCACTCGCGCGCGCCTAGTTCAACCGGGAACCCTCCCCCCGGCCAAGTCCGGCGAGTTAGCCCCCCCCGCTCCGCCGGTTCCTTCCCGGTCGACGACTTCGCGCGTCGCCCGGTTTTTTATCTGCCGTAAGTCGCGAAACTGCTCTCGATCTTGTCGAGCAGATCGAGCGAAGCCTGCATGCGCTCGTTCGATTCGCCGATCAGCGCGGCGACCTCGCGCTTGACCTCGGCGGCGGTGCACACCGTCCCCATCGCCTCGACCGCGCTGAGCGCGCCCTTTTCGACGAGCGTGTGGAGCAGGCTCTCGGTGAGCAGCAGCGCCGCCTGGCCGTGCGCGTCGGGCTCGACGATCGGCGTAGCGCGCGCTTCGCGGGCGTGGTTCAGCCCGGTGTCGTTCGATGGGATGCGGGGCATGAAGTTCCGCCTTTTCGGTTGCAGGCGGGAGCAGGAACTCACTCTCAGCCGCCGTGGCCTGATTTGGTTCACCGACGATTATGTGGTAATGAAGGGCCCCGCGGTGCCGCGCCATCAAGCCGATCAAGATTTTTCGATAACCCAGGTCAATGCGCCAGCCGTCCGGGATGAATATCGGGGGGAGGCCCAATGCCCAATCCCTTTGTCCAGAAGCTGGGCCGATATGCCTCGCTCAGCGACGAGGATACACGGCTCCTCGAATCGGCCTGTCGCGACACGCGCCGGACCGCGGCGCGGCGCGACCTGATTCGCGAGGGCGATCCGCCGGGGCCGGTGTTCGTCATGCTCGAGGGCTGGGCGTGCCGCTACAAGCTGATGCGCGAAGGCGGGCGGCAGGTCCTCGCGCTGCTGATGCCCGGCGACTTCTGCGACATGCACGTCGCGGTGCTCGACGAGATGGATCACAGCATCGGGACACTCACGCCCGCGCTCTACACCGAGATCCCGCGCGAACGGATGGAGACGCTGATCGCCTCGAGTCCCGCCCTGACGCGCGCCTTCTGGATCGCCCAGCTTGTCGATGAAGGCGTGCTGCGCGCGTGGATCGTCAGCATGGGACGGCGCGACAGCACCGAGCGGCTCGCGCATCTGATGTGCGAGCTCTACATTCGCGCGCGCAATGTCGGTCTGTGCATCGATGGCCATTGCGAGATGCCACTCACCCAGATCGTGATCGCCGACGCGCTCGGGCTGACTCCCGTCCACGTCAACCGCGTGCTGCGCAAGCTAAAGGTCGCGGGGGCAATGGAGCTCGGGCGCGGAACGCTCCACATCAGGGACGTCGAAAGCCTCGCGCGAATCGCGGGCTTCGACGACAACTACCTCCACCGCAGGCTCAAGCTCGCCGCGTAGCGGAGGCACGCCCACCGGCGCGCCGCGCCAGCCACAGGGCAATCGCGACCGCTTCGGCGCCTGACCTGGCGGACGCTTGACTCGACCGGGTCTCGCGCAACATTATCCACAGGGGGGCGCATCTTTTCATGATCGTGCGCGCGACGGCTGGAATATCGTTGGGCGAGTCCGGCGCGCTTCGGACTCGACGACCGCTTGATTCGCGTTCGCTTCCGCAACTGTGGGCCCCCGGCGACATCACGCCGCTGGGGAGCGAGACGCTCGTCAACGGCGCCGCGGCCGGCGCGCAGAAGGGCGCGTCGATCGCGATGCTCGAGGGCGGCGGGCGCGCGATCGTGTGGAGCGCGCCCGACGCGAACAACGACGGCATCTTTGCGCGGCTGTTCGACGCCGACGGGACTCCGATCGGCCCCGAATTCGCGGTGAATACCTCGACCCCCGGCGCACAGGCGAGCCCCGCGATCGCGGCGCTCGAAGGCGGCGGCTTCGTCGTGACCTGGAACACGCCGGTGGCCGGCGTGAGCGAGGTCCACGCCCGGCTGTTCGGCTCGGACGGCGCGCCGCTAACCGCCGAGTTCGAGATCGATCCCGGTGAGACGGTCAACTGCCTCAATGCCGCTCCGGCCGCCCTGCCCGGCGGAGGCTTCGTGATCGTCTGGCAAGTGGGTGGCGATTCCCGTGTACAGCGTTACGACGCGAGCGGCTGGGCGGTCGGCGCGGAGCACGCGCTGGCCGTCGCGAGCGAATGTTCGGCGACGGTGCTCGATGACGGTTATGTCGTCACTTACAAGGGCCTCGACGGCGGTACGGATGGGTTTGGCATACGTGCCCAGTTGTTCGCGGCCGACGGCAGCGCGATTGGAAGCGCCATCGCCGTCAACGAGCATAAGCCCGGTGCGCAACAGGCTTCGAGCGTGTGTGCTCTCGAGGACAACCGGTTCGTCGTCACCTGGACATCGCTGGGTCAGGACGGCCCAGGGAGCGAGGGCGGCGTCTATGCGCGCGTCTTCGCGAGCGACGGGAGCCCGGCGAGCGGCGAGTTTCGCGTCAATGTCGTCACCGCCGGCAGTCAGGCCAACGCCTCGGCCTCGGCGCAGCCCGGCGGCGGGTTCGTCGTGACCTGGATGTCGGCGGGACAGGACGGCGGCGGCCAGGGCGTTTATGCGCGCGCGTTCGATGCGGGCGGTGTCGCGCTGGGCGGCGAGTTCCGCGTCAACGAAACCACGACGGGCGATCAGAGCCTCGCCGCGCGCGCGCGCTCGATCGCGACCGACGGCGAGGGCGCGCTCTGGATGGTGTGGAACGGCAACGGCGTCGGCGACCCCGACGGCGTCTTCACGCGCCGCTTCAGCGTCGATCTCAACCGCGCGCCGGTCGCGCTCGACGATGTCGCGTCGGTCGCCGAGGACGGTTCGGTCGCGATCGACGCGCGCGCCAACGACAGCGACCCCGACGGCGATCCTCTGACCATCGCCGCGCTCGGAGCCGCCGCGCACGGCGCGGTCTCGATCGACGAAACCGGGGCGATTCTCTACACGCCCGACGCCGATTATGCGGGAAGCGACAGCTTCAGCTACACGCTCTCCGACGGCAGGGGTGGCGAGGCGAGCGCGACCGTGTTCGTCACGATCACACCGGTCAACGAGAGCCCGGTTGCCGGCGACGACGACGCCGTGGTGACCGAGGACGAGACCGTCAACATCGCCGTGCTCGCCAACGACGGCGACGAGGATGACGGGACGCTGACCGTCGCATCGGTCGGCGCGGCGGCGCACGGCGCGGTGACGCTCAACCCCGACGGCTCGATCGGCTACGCGCCCGACCCCGATTATGTCGGCCTCGACAGCTTCGAATATACGCTCTCGGACGGCCAGGGCGGGACCGACACGGCGACGGTCAGCATCACGGTCGAGGCCTATCCCGGCGTCGCGCTCGCCGGCGGGTCGAGCGACGATCTGCTCACCGGCGGCGCGGGCGACGACACGATCGACGGCAGGGACGGCGCGGACACGCTGCTCGGCCTCGCCAACGCCGACCGGCTGATCGGCGGCCAGGGACGCGATTCGATCGAGGGCGGCAGCGGCGACGACACGCTCGAAGGGCGCAAGAGCAACGATGTGCTGCTCGGAGGGAGCGGCGCGAACCTGCTGCTCGGCGCGCAGGGCGAGGACGCGATTTACGGCGGCGCCGAGCGCGACACGATCGACGGCGGGTCGCACGCCGATGTCGGCTCGGGCGGTGAGGGCGACGATGTCCTGCGCGGCGTGACCGGCAACGACACGCTGCTCGGCGGCGACGGCGCGGACGCGATCAAGGGCGGGCCCGGCGCGGACAGCATCGACGGCGGCGCGGGCGACGACTTTATTGTGGGCGAGACTGGAGCGGATAGCCTTGCGGGTGGCGCGGGGCTCGACCGCTTCGCTTTCAAATCCGGCCACGCGGATGCGACCGACACGATCGTCGATTTCGCCTCGGGGGAGGACAAGATCGACGTCGCGCGCATCGACGCCGACGCCGGCCAGCCGGGCCGCCAGGCCTTCGCCTTCACTGGCGCGGCCGACACGGGCGCGGTCGCCACGCTGTTCGTGCTCGATCAGGGCGGCGGCAGCTGGCTCGTTGGCGCGCACACCGACGGCGACGGCGTCGTCGATTTCACGCTGCTCGTGATCGGGGACGCGCCGCTGGCGAGTGACTTCATCGGCATCGCCTGACCGGACCTACGGCTGTACGCTCGGGACTTCGCGCGCGCTAAGCGCCGAGCGACCGAGGCCCAGGCGAAGTCGTCGGCCGCGATGGGCACCTCACCTACCGAGGCTGGCGACGTTAGAACCGTTCACATTGTCATGTTGTCATGAGCGCGGTCGTGATTCAGGGAATCTGCATCAGAGCTGGATAAGGGAGCGGCCGATTTGATCCGGCGGCAGCCTCATTGGCCTGTGCCATAAGCACCCTGAGTTCCCCACTCAGGCGAGCTACGGCGCCGGCATCGCCCACAGAATACGCGGTGTCGATCTCGCGCTGCCTGGCGGCGATGTTGGTAAGCGCCTGCACGTAGAGTGTGTCAGGATTACTCCAAGCGGCGCGCGGTGTGAGAGCTTCAGTCACATATTGCGTCACGGCCGCGCCCGCGGGCGCTGCAGTCGCGGCCAGCGCGCTGTAAATGGCCTGCAGGAAGCGATTGGCGTCGCGCACGACAACGAAGCGCGCCCTAACGTTGGTTGCTCCAATGTCGATCGACTGGAGAGATTCGGCGGCGGCCTGGGCGTCGGCCCGCGCTCGTGTTGCGTCGTCGAGAGCGTTTTGCGCAATCCGGCGCAATTGGTCATTGCTCAAAGTTGGGTTGGCGGCGTGGCTTTCGGCAGCGGCGACTTGGGCGCGTTGGGCGGCGACAAGAGCATGCTGGCTGGTTGCCCGGGCCGTGTAAAGCGTATTGTAACGCGCCAAGGTGGTTTCGACGTAGCCGGTCGTCGGCCGAGAGGGAACCACGAGCGATTCATAGGCGGCCAGCTGATGAGCGAACAGGATACCCCCCGGCGCCATCTCGGGTGTCTGGATTCGGGCGGCCGCAAATGGGGCACCGATATCCCCAATCGCGACTCCCAAACCGGGCGTCGCAAGAATAACGTGAAACTCGGTGCGCGACGGACGGTTCGGCGCACCCGGCATGCGATCGCGATACCACATCAGCACGGGAACGACGCGAAGACCTTCCTCCAATGGGACTAGGCGCGCCTCTATATAAAGAGAAGGAACTCCGATGAGACCGTAGTTCCCTTCGAGCTGTTCAAGTAGCGTACCGACAGTCGGACGTAAGTTTTCGCCGTCTGGATCGCTATCTATTGGCTGATCGAATAGCCTTAGTAATTTGTCCTCCTCCCGCAGTAGGGTTGGATCGACCTGCAGCTGTTGCTGAAGTGAGCCGTGGCCCCGAACACTCGGGGGAATAAAGAGTACGAGACAATGTTGGTCGGAGCTTAGTCGCGCGATGGTTGCATTTTGGGGCGGTAAGGAGTCCGTCCGCGCGCTTGGGGTTGTTGGCAAATTGGCATCTGCTGACGAATTCGCCGCAGGTGTCGCTTCACCAGCTTCAGGTGGAGGCGAGATATCTCCGCTGCCACGTGTTGTCGAAGTGCTACCCGTCAAAGGTGGGTTCAAATCGCGCGGCGTTACGAGGCGAAAATATGAAAAATCGGCCGCGTCCTCCGCCACGAATCCCTGTTCCCGCGAGGCGCGATCGAGCGCGCCGGCGAGCAGACCGATCCCCCCGCTGACGAGGTTGCCCGCGAGCGAAGCGGCGATTCCGCCTAACAGCGCGCCGAAAGCGAATTCGCGCTCCGACGCTGGCGGAGGATTCGCCAGGGGGCAGTCGTCCAAAACGGCAAGCCGCGCAGGAGCGAAGCGCTCCGCGCGCGACGATGGCGTCTGACTGTGGACCGGCATCGAAACAGTCAAGGCAGTCGAGACAAGCCCGAACATGACAAAACGCATCATCTTTCCCCTCTCGCTACGGAATGCGTATGCGCCTGGCGGACACGGCCGCTGTCGAATCAGCCAAGCGCGGCACGCACCCTACGTCGGGCTCATCGCCTGGGCCGCTCACGAACCCGATCACCGCAAGCGGTTCGCTCGGCGAGCTTCGTACCCTGAAGATTGGCGCGCCAGAAAACCCTCGAGTAGATTGGCAGAAGAGCTGGAGGCAACCATCTCGCACGACTATCGCTTGACAAAGGCCATCGCGGGGCCACCGCACGCTTTGGCGCCACGCGGGAGCCGATCCGCTATATGTGGTATGCGCATAATCGATGTAGTGACCAATCGTGATAGCTGCTGCGGGACGAGCTCCGAGTGTCTCCAAGACCACGGCGGGCGCGCCAATGGCCTCGTCTGTTTGAATGGGCAGAATCGCCCAATCTTCGGCGGTGAAGCTGCTTCGTTCGTTTCCCGTCTTGACCGGCCGGCCAACTCTCCATCCCGCCGAGGAGCGGCCATCGATCGGCCGAATGCGCAGGTTCGGCCAGTCGGGAGCACCGCCATTTCTGCCCCGCTCGAGACAGTGGAGCGCAGTGACAAACCTATTCCCCATAATTAATCCGCTACAAAAGGGACCTACGGCGTCCTCTAGAAGGGCCACCGCACTGCTCATCTTTGGGTCTAGGTGAGCAGGTACGGCTATCTGGAGGTCGCCGAGGCGTGGCTCGAGGCTTGATAGACAAGCGATATCAAATTCGCGCGCGACTTGGCCCACCACATGACGGTTCCTATCCCGCAGCGGATTACGATATTGTATGACATATGCTTCCACCACCAAACGGCATCGCTCATGGCGACCGAAAGCGTCGTTGATCGCTCTAATCGCGTCGTCCAGATCGGCGACATGAGAACAGTGCGAAGGATTGCGCTGGCATTCCACTACCAGTCTTTCTCGATATTTCGCCAAGTCACCAACCAGTGAATCTCCGGAAACCGGCTGTGGTGGAAACGGCTGTGGCGGAAACGGCTGATAAGGCTGAAAAACTGGCGTCTGAGAAGATTGCCAATTCCATTCAACTGGTGGTTCGGAACCCATCTGCTCAGGCATTTCGATCGCGCTATCGTCGGCAACGACATCACGCTCCGGTTGTGCAGAAGCCGCTGTAGCCGAAAGTGCCAGCAGACCAAACCGGAGGTACCTGCCCATAATCTTTCCACCGTAAGTCTATGACAAGATAGACAGCACCAAATTACCTACCGCCTCATCTAACCTGTGCTTAGGCAGACGGAAGCTGGAGCGCAATAGCGAATTTGGCGGTTTTAGTCTTGTTGGCGCTTCATGCTGATAATTCGTAAGGTGGGCGCACGGCTAGCTGGAGCAGGATGGACGAGTTGAATGGCGCCTGGACGATGCTTAGAAGCCGGAAACTCCGACCTCATTGCCCGCCGACAGACTGGACACATCAGCCATGTCAACCGCCCGCACCCTGCCCCCCTCCACCATCGCCGATATGGCCGCGCTGCATCGCGCGCCCGAGCCCGAGGTGCTCGGCCCTCTGCTAGAGCGAGCGCGGCTTTCCGAGGACGAGCGCGCGGCGGTCGTCGGGACGGCGCTCGAGCTGCTCGCCGATCTGCGCGAGGGGCAGCGATCGGGCTGGGTCAACCAGTTCCTCCAGGAGTATCGGCTCAACTCGTCCGAAGGCGTCGCGCTGCTCAGCCTCGCCGAGGCGTTCCTGCGCGTTCCCGACCCCGAGACCGCCGACGCGCTGATTGCCGACAAGCTCGGCGACGCCGACTGGCGCAGCCACGCGGGCAAATCGGATTCGGGGCTGGTCAACTCGGCGACCTGGGGGCTCGTGATCGGGCGCGCGCTGGTCGGCGAGGGGGGCGGCGCGCTCAAGCGGCTGATGGCCCGCGCGGGCGAGCCTTTCGTGCGCCAAGCGGTCGGCGCGGCGATGCGGCTGATGGGCGAAATTTTCGTGATGGGCCGCACCATCGACGAAGCGCTCGGCCGGATGGCCAAGCCCGACAACAAAGGCTTCACCGCGAGCTTCGACATGCTCGGCGAGGCCGCACGGACCTTTCCCGACGCCGAACGCTATTTCGAGAGCTATGCGGCGGCGATCGCGGCGGCGGGCAAGGCGCGCGGCGCGGGCGGGCCCGAGGACAATCATTCGATCTCGGTCAAGCTTTCGGCGCTCCATCCGCGCTACGAGGTTTCGCAATGGGAGCGCTGCGTCCCCTTGCTGACCGGGCAGCTCGAGGCGCTCGCGGGCGCGGCGGCGGCGGCAGACATCAGGCTCACGGTCGACGCCGAGGAATCCGAGCGGCTCGAGATGAGCCTCGCGATCATCGAGGGCGTCGCGAACCTCCCCGCGCTCAAGGGCTGGGACGGGCTCGGCATGGCGATTCAATCCTATGGCAAGCGCGCGCGGCCGACGATCGCCTGGGCCGACGACCTCGCCCGGCGGACGGGGCGGCGGCTCCAGGTTCGGCTCGTCAAGGGCGCCTATTGGGACAGCGAGATCAAGCGCACGCAGGAGGGGGGGCTTTCCGACTATCCGCTGTTCACGCGCAAGGCGGCGACCGACGTCTCGTATCTCGCCTGCGCGCGGGACATGCTCGGAGCGCCGGGGATCAGGCCGGCCTTCGCGACGCACAACGCGCTCACCGTCGCGACGATCATGCACTGGGCGGAGGGGCCCGAGGGGTTCGAGTTCCAGCGGCTCCACGGCATGGGCGAGGGGCTGTTCGAGCGGCTTGTGCGCGAGCGCGGCTACAACTGCCGGACCTATGCGCCGGTCGGCGGGCACCGCGATCTGCTCGCCTATCTGGTGAGACGATTGCTCGAGAATGGAGCCAATTCGAGCTTCGTCCACCAGCTCGCCGACGAGGAGCTGACCGACGAGGAGCTGCTCGCCGATCCGGTCGCCAAGATCGCGGCGGTAGGCGGGACGCGGCACCCCAGCATTCCGCTGCCCAAGGATCTGTTCGGAGAGTCGCGGCGAAACAGCAAGGGGATCGACCTCGAGGATCGGGCGATCCTGGCGCGGGTGGCCGAGGGTATCCGTCATTCCCGCGAAAGCGGGAATCCAGCTTCTTCCTTCTCTGCGAGGCCCCAAGAAAAGCTGGATTCCCGCTTTCGCGGGAATGACGGGAAACTGGACGTGGGAGCGGCCATCACCGCCGCCCAGGCCGCCTTCCCTGCCTGGGCCGCCACCTCGATCGAGCATCGCGCGGCCTGCCTCGACCGGCTCGCCGATCTTTACGAAGCGCGGACCGGCGAACTGATGGCGATCGCGGTGCACGAGGCGCGCAAGACCATTCCCGACGCGCTCGGCGAGGTGCGCGAGGCGGTCGATTTCTGCCGCTATTACGCGGCCGAGGCGCGCGCGAAGCTCCGGTCGCTCGATCTGCCGGGGCCCACCGGCGAAACCAATGTCCTCCGCATGGAGGGCCGCGGCGTCTGGGCGTGCATCGCGCCGTGGAATTTCCCGCTCGCGATCTTCACGGGGCAGGTCGTCGCCGCGCTCGTGACGGGCAACACGGTGATCGCCAAGCCCGCGCCGCAGACGCCGCGGATCGCGGCGGCCGCGGTGGAACTCGCGCATGAGGCTGGTATTCCGGTCGATGCGCTGATCCTCGCGCCGGGCGGGCCGGAT
>JACMKH010000257.1 GCA_014380205.1 Sphingomonadaceae bacterium | reverse complement strand
GCAGCTCGTGCTCGGCGGCCCCGAGGCGGGCGCGCGGCTGGTCGACGATCCGAGGATCGCGCTGATCTCGGCGACGGGCTCGACGCGGATGGGACGGATCGTCGGCGAGCGCGCCGCGCGGCGCTTCGCGCGGACGATCCTCGAATTGGGCGGCAACAACGCCGCGATCGTCTGCCCGAGCGCCGATCCCGAGCTGACGCTGCGCGCGGTCGCGTTCAGCGCGATGGGCACGGCGGGGCAGCGCTGCACGAGCCTCAGGCGGCTGTTCGTCCACCGCTCGATCTACGATCAGTTCGTCCCTCGCCTCGCCGCCGCCTTTGGGAGCGCGCGCGTCGGCTACCCGCTAAACGAGGGAACGCTCGTCGGCCCGCTGATCGACGCGGCAGCCGCCGAGGCGATGGCCGAAGCGCTCGCCGAGGCGCGCGCGATGGGCGCATCCGTCCACGGCGGCGAGCGGATCGAAGGCCCAGGCGAGGGTGTCTATGTCCGCCCCGCGCTGGTCGAGATGGCCACGCAGGCGGGCCCCGTGCTGCGCGAGACCTTCGCGCCGATCCTCTACGTCTTCGCCTTCGACGCCCTCGACGAGGCGATCGCGCTCCACAACGCGGTCGCGCAGGGCCTGTCCTCGGCGATCTTCACCACCGACCTGCGCGAGGCCGAGCGCTTCCTCGCGGCCTCGGGAAGCGACTGCGGAATCGCCAACGTCAACATCGGCACTTCGGGCGCCGAGATCGGCGGGGCGTTCGGCGGCGAGAAGGAGACCGGCGGCGGCCGCGAAAGCGGCTCGGACTCCTGGAAGGCATACATGCGCCGCGCCACCAACACGGTGAACTGGTCGCGCGATCTTCCGCTCGCGCAGGGGGTGCGGTTCGAGATTTGAGCGACGATTCGCGGATCCAGCCCATACTTCCCTCGGTTAGGCCCGACATCATTGTCGAGTGACGACGCCGGGAGCCCGCACGCCGGGCTCGACGACGCGGGCGTGGAGACGATCTCGGCCATCCCCCGAGACCCCCCGAATGGCCGCGGCCATTTTCAGACCGAGCGGGGTCTCATACGACGATGAAATCCTCCACGCCGAGCTCCGGCGCCCCGATCAGCCTCGCGATCAGCACCTGCGTCTCGCGCCCGACGCCGTCGAGGTCGACGTACAACCGCCCCGTCGCGGGATCGTAGATCACGCGGTCGTCCGCGTCGCGCGCATGATCCCCGAGCACGAACTGGTTCGCCCCGAGCGCACCCGGCGCAAGCCCGAAACCGGCCCCGCCGAGTCCGATCCGATCGCGCCCGTCGAGGAAGTCGACGATGCGATCGTCGTCGATCTCCTGGCCGAATTCATTCTCGAGTCCCTCGAAGAGGAAGAGGTCCGCGCCTGCGCCGCCCTTGAGCCGGTCGCGGCCCGCCTCGCCGATCAGAGTGTCGTCACCGCCACGTCCGACGAGCCGATCGTTGCGCGAAAATCCGTCGAGTACATTGGCATTGTGGTCGCCGCGCAACGTATCGTCGTTGAAATAGCCGATCACATTCTCGACACCCACATAGCTGTCGCCTGCCGCATGGTCTTGGTTGAGCTCCGGCATCAGCAGATCGACGAACAGCGGATTGGGAGCGCTCTCGTAATCGGCCCAATCGATGCCGGCTCCTCCGTCGAGCACATCCGCCCCCGCGCCGCCGTGTAGCGTATCGCTCGAATCGCCGCCGAGCAGAGTATCGTCGCCCGGGGATCCGAAATCGCCGATAAGCTCGTCTCCGCCGTCCCCACCAAGGATGAGATCGTCGCCTGTCTCGCCGTCGACATGGTCGCTTCCGGCCCCGCCATCGATCTCGTCGTCGTCCGCGCCACCGAGGATGCGGTCGTCCCCCTCGCCGCCGATCAACGTGTCCGAGCCGCCGCCCCCCCCGATGTTGTCGCTCTTGCCTCGGCCGTCGATGGCATTCGCGCCCTGGTCGCCCATAAGCCAATCTCTGAACGACGAACCCAAGAGATTCTCGATCGAAATAAAGACGTCGCCCACAGCCTCGCCGAGATTGCGGGCGGGGTCGGCGAGGAATACCTTGACCGGGCTATTTCCGCCATAGTCGGCCCAATCGCTGCCCGCCCCGCCCTCGAGCCGATCGCCGCCGCCGCGCCCGCGCAGCGTGTCGCTCCCGCCCAGCCCGATCAGCGTGTCGTCGCCCGGGCTCCCAGTCAGGCTGTCGGAACCTTGGGTCCCCGTCACGGTGTCCTCGGTGCCCGGCAACCTCCGCCGCCGTGCGCCCCAGGCGATCGCAGCCGTCCCGTCCGGCGCCGCTTCGTCCAGCCCGAACTGCCTAACCCCTGACCCTTTCATTGTCATCGTCCCTTCCCCGTCACTTCACACCGGTCCAATCGCGAACTCGCCGCCCTTACGCCTTCCGCGCACTACTCCCCGATCCTGATCGTCCCCGCGCCCGCGTCGATCGTCACGACCAGCGGCGCGGTCTCGCGCGAGCCGCCGGTGTCGTGGACATATTCGCGCGCCGGGATCGTGAGCGTGAGGCCGCGCGCGGGATCGTACGCCGCCTGCGCGCCCGCAACGTCGAGCCCGGCATAGCCGATCACCGCCTGGCACTGGACGAACGCGGGCTCGTCGCGCCCGTCGCCGCTCGGCAGCAGGAAGGCGACGCCGAACGCGCAGCAGGCGGGCTCCTCCTGATCGAGCGCGAGCACGACCACGCGGCCCTCGTAGAACTGGCGGATGTTGGCGTTGTTCGGGCCGGGCGAGACGCTGGCGATACCGATTTCGGCTTCGCCGCAGTTGCGCAATTCCGCCGCCGCCACGGGCCCGGACATCAGAATCAGGATCAAGGCGGCGATCGAACGCATGGCATGTCTCCCTTCACGCCTAGCCATAGCCCCAGGGCTGCTCGCGATACCATTTGGTGATGATATACTTGACGCCCTCTCGCACCTTCATCCCCTGGTGGAGCGTCCAGACGTTGGGTTCGCCCGCGCGGTCGAGGTTGTTCCAGCAGAGCAGCTTGCCCTTCTCGGCTTTGAACATCTTGCCGATCTTCTTGAAGCGCGTCGCGCCGCCGACCTGGGTATCGTTGAGGAAGATCATCGCGGTCCAGATGCGCTGGCCGCCGCGCTTCGATTCCTCGGGCCAATAGCCCTGATCGACGTAGAACCAGTCGTGGTGCGGCTTGAATTGCTGGCCGACCGCGTAGCGCTGCCCCTGAATCGTTTCGCCATGCCGATGCGGGATGCCCATGAACTCGTCGATCTTGCGCTCGATCGCGTCGATCTCGGGCTCCTGCCGGTCGAAGTCGCACGAATCGCTCGTGCGGAATTCCTGGTCGTCGGTCGGCGAGAGCAAGGTCGACGGCCGCCGCTCGCGGTCGATCTTGTCGATCAGCAGCCGGCATTCCTCGTCGCCGAGGAAATCGCGGTAGGTGTAGACGTCGAGGAGATGGCTCGGCGTGCGCTGCACGCCAGGGATGGTCTCGAGCCGCGCGGCGAGCGTCGCGCAATAGTCGCCCAGCACGGCCTTCTCGATCACGCTCATGCGCGCCCCTGCTACTCGATCGCGCGACCGCGCACCATGACGAAGCCGACATCGCGGAGCGCGTTGATGTCGGCGAGCGGGTCGCCCGTCACCGCGATCAGGTCGGCCGAATAGCCGGGCGCGATCCGCGCGATCTCATTTTCCATATCGAGCACGGCTGCGGCGTCGGTGGTCGCCGAGCGTAGCGCCTGCTCGGGCGTCATCCCTAGAATCTCGACATATTGTACGAGCTCCTCGGCGTTGCGGCCGTGCTCGAACACCCCCGCGTCGGTGCCGAAGGCGACCGTGACGCCGAGCGCGCGCGCGCGGCGCGGCGCGTTGCCGAGCTCCGCCAGAATCTCGCGCACCTTGGCCTCGACCTGCGGCGTGTAGACCCCTGTACCGAGCCGGTCGCGCGTGCCCACAAAGGCCATCAAGGTCGGCACGAACACGGTGTCGTTCGCCGCCATCGCGCGCAATGCGGCCTCGTCGGCGAAGGTGCCGTGCTCGATCGAATCTACGCCCACGCGGGCCGCCGCCTCGATCCCGCGCGGCCCGTGCGCGTGCGCGGCGACGTGCAGTCCGAGGCTGTGCGCGGTGGTCACGATCGCGCGCAGCTCCTCCTCGGTGAGATGCAGATCGAGCCCGCGCGCCTGCTGGCTGAGCACGCCGCCGGTCGCCGTGATCTTGATGAAGTCGGCGCCCGCGCGCGCGGCTTCGCGCACGCGCCGCGCGCATTCTTCCGGCCCGGTGCAGGTGTTGCCCAGCTCGAGCGCCTCGATCACCTCGGGGCGGAAGCCCGAGACATCGCCATGGCCGCCGACGATCGAGATCGCGGGGCCGGAGGTCAGGATTCGCGGCCCCGGAATCACGCCCTCCTCGGTGGCGCGGCGCAGCGCCATCCCCGCCTCGGCGCCCGAGCCCGGCATGCGCACCGTGGTGAAGCCCGCGAGCGCGGTTATATGCGCGTTGCGCGCGCCGAGCAGCGTGCTCCATTCGTCGCTGTCGACCGCCTCGCGCCAGAATTCGGTGCCGGGATCGCCGGCGAGATGGCTGTGCAGCTCGATCAGGCCGGGAAGCACGGTGCTGCTCGAAAGATCGATCGCGCGGTGCGGCGCGGCGGGCGGGGCGCGCCCCTCGCTGATCGAGACGATACGCCCCTGATCTACGATGATCGTGGAGAGCCCAAGCACGGGCTCCCCCGGCGCGGTGATCACGCGGCCCGCGAAGATCGCGGTAAGCGAGGGCTCGGGGGCTGCGGGCTGTTGGGCGGCGGCGGGCGCGCTCGCGAGCAGCGCGGCGAGCGCGATCATCGATTTGCGAAACATGGCGATCCTCCTGTGTCGCCGCCATGCTGCGCCGCGCCTCACGCGGCAAGCGCAAAAAGAAGCGGCCCGGAGCGCCAAGCTCCGGGCCGCCATCCCACCAGAGGCGGGCTTGGCCTCTAGTAGAAGAAGCCGTGCTCGACGTCGATGATCCGGCCGGTGCGGACATCCACCAAGACCACGTCATTATAGTAACGGATCCAGCGATGGTTGCCATAGGCATGGGGCAACCGGTAGCGATACGGATCGCTCAGCCAGTAGCTCGACGCGAGGAACACCGAGGCCAGCGTGTGGCCGACGCCGAAGCGGCGATAGCCGTAGCGCCAGCCCCGCGGGGCATACCACCGCCAGCGGAACAGGCTCGAGTTGCGCCCCCGCCAGGAACGCCAGTTGTAGCGGTTGTCGTTGCGCCAGCCATTGTTCCAGCGGCCGTTACGGTAGTTGTTGTCGTTGCGGAAGTCGCGCCGGTTGTCGAACCGGTCGCGGCGATCCTCGCGCCGGTCCCACCCGTCCTCACGGACATCGCGGCGATCCTCTCTAACGTCCCGGCGATCCTCGCGCCGGTCGCGCACGTCTTCACGGCGGTCACGGACATCCTCGCGTCGATCCTGCACGTCCTCGCGGCGGTCGCGGCGGTCTTCGAGGCGGTCAAGCGGGCCGCCGTTGTGGCGGGCGTCG
>JACMKH010000256.1 GCA_014380205.1 Sphingomonadaceae bacterium | reverse complement strand
CTCCCCGTCGCCGCGCACGACTTCCGCCTCCGCCACAAGACTACCGACCGCGCTTTCTATCGCGCGGCGCGCGCGGCGGGGGGGACGTGGGAGGTCGTGCTGGTCGACGACAAGGGGTATGTGACCGAGGGAAGCTTCACCAATGTGTTCGTGGAGCGGCGCGGGATGCTGCTCACGCCCCCGCGAGCGCGCGGGCTGCTGCCGGGGACGCTGCGGGCGAGGCTGATCGAGGAGGGTAGGGCCGAGGAGCGTGATCTGCGGATGAAGGATTTGGCGGGCGGATTCCTGATCGGCAATGGCGTTCGCGGGTTGGTGCGGGCGAGATTGGCCTAAACGATCCTCCTCGGAACGGGGAGGATTTCACAAACCCAACCGATAGAAATCCAGCGCCAGAATCCGGTCCATGCTCTCGAACCAGCTCGTGATGCCCCGATCCGCGCGCGCGCAGTCGAGCTCGATGACGATATTCTGCCCGCGCCGGCCGGTGCGGACCTTGAGCGCGTCGGCGAGGAACACGCTCTTGAGCGCGACGACCGCGTTCGCGCCGACGCCGTGCAACGCGGGCGCATAGCGGTTGGCGTCGTCGATCATGAACTGGCCGCCCATCGGATCGGCGGCGGCGACGCCCTCGATCCCGACATGGACGTGCGCGCGATGAAACTCGCTCGCGGTGCTCGAGATTTCGGCGTGGCGGAAGAACTCGACCGCCTTGGACGCGTCGGCGAGCGCGCCGACCGAGATGTGCTGGCGATCCTCGAGCATCCGCCGCCACAGATCGACGTTCTCGAGGCTCGAGAAGCGGCTGTCGAACAGCGCGCGGAAATTGTTGGCGAAGCCGAAGCGCAGCACCTCCTCGGCGATGTCGAGGCTCAACAGCTTGGCGATGCGGCGGCGCGAGCGCGACATGAAGATCGCGTTGCTGAGCAGGTAGGCGGTGGCGATCGTCTCGGCGAGGTCGGCGCTCGCCGCGACGTTGCGGCAGCGCAGTGCGAACACGCTGACCTCGCCCGCCGCGATCTCGCGCGCGACGCCGTCGAAGGCGCGCTTCTCGTTGTCGAGGAACAGGTCGGGGCTGCCTGCGAGGCTCGCCATCGCTAGAGCGCCGCGACCAGCCGCGCGGCGATCTCGTCGACATGGTCGAGGTTGATCGCGGCGACGTTCATCCGCCCGTCGGGGATGATATAGACCCCGACCTCCTCGCGCAGCCGGCGCGCGCTCTCCTCGGTGACATCGAGCAGCGCGAACATGCCGTAGCCCTTGTCGATATAGGTCCAGTCGATGTCCTGCCGCGCCCGGGCGAGAGCGAGCGCGAGCCCCGCGCGGTTGCGGTTGATCCGGTCGCGCGTGTCGGCCAGCTCGTCGAGCCATTCGCGCCGGAGCGCCTCGTCCTCGAGGATCGTGCGCACGACATTGGCGCCGTGGTCGGGCGGCATCGAATAGCTCGCGCGGGCTATCGCGAGGAGCAGCGACATGGTCGCGTTGAGCCCCTTGCCCGCGCGCCCGACGAGCAGCGCGACGCCGGTGCGCTCGCGATAGATCGAGAAGTTCTTCGAGCAGGAGAGCGCGAGCAGCATCTCGGGCGCGATGTCGGCGATCGCGGCGACGCGCGCGGCGTCCTCCTCCCAGCCCTTGCCGAAGCCGATATAGGCGGCGTCGACGAAGGGCATCAGCCCGCGCGCGACGAGCCCCTCGGCGAGCGCGCGCAGTCCCGCGAGATCGGGATCGATCCCGCTCGGATTGTGGCAGCCAGCGTGGACGATCACGCAATCGCCCGGCGAAGCGGCGTCGAGGCTAGCGAGGATCGCGTCGATGTCGATCGCGGCGGTGAAGCGCGGCCAGGGGTAGCGCTCGATCCCCGCGCCGATCGCGCCGAGGATTGCGCCATGGTTGGGCCAGGTCGGATCGGGCAGCCAGAAGCGCGCATCGGGGTTGAGCCTGAGCGCTGTCTCGGCGAGAAGCCGCACCGCGCCCGATCCGCCGACCGCCTGGACCCCCGCGAAATCCTGCCCCATCTGCCGGCCCGGCAGCACCGCCTGCGCCATCAGCTCGACGAAGCGCGGATCGCCGCCGACCCCGACATAGGTCTTGGTGCGCTGCTCGGCGACGAGCCGCTCCTCGGCGCGCTTGACCGCGCGCATGATCGGCGTCTCGCCCCCCGAATCCTTGTAGACCCCGATGCCGAGGTCGACCTTGTCGTAGCGCTTGTCTGCGGCATAGGCGCGGCTGATCGCGATGATCTGGTCGATCGGCTGGGCGGCGGCGTTCTCGAACATCGGGCGGCGCCTTCCTACGGTTTGACCGACTTGACGGGCAGGAAGCCCGAGGCGTGGTTGCGGATGTCGCTCGCGACATAGGAGCCGAGCAGCTTGATGTAGCGCGATTTCTCCTCGAGCGCCGCGAGCGCCTGCTGGACCGGCGCATCGGCGAGCCCGCCGCCGATGTCGATGTAGAAGGTCGGCAGCGCGGTCTGCTCGGAGATCGTGTAGGTCTCGAGCGTGGTGATGTTGATCGCCGCGTCGCGGAACACCGCGAGCGCGTCGATCAGCGCGCCGGGGCGGTGGTCGATCTGGAAGATCAGCGTGGTGATGTCCGCCCCGGCGTAATCGGGCTGGAGCGCGGGCTTTTCGAGCGCGAGGAAGCGCGTGTAATTGTTCTTCTGGTCGGCGATGTCGCGCTCGACGACGACCCCCCCAAACACCTGCGCGGCGACCGACGAGCCGATCGCGGCGACTTCGGGGTCGCCCGCCTCGACCGCCTGGCGGACCGCGGCGGCGGTGTCGACGGTCTCGATCTGCTCGGCGTCGCGCAGATAGGCCTCGATGAACCCGGCGCACTGGAGCAGCCCCTGACGGTGGCTGATCAGCCTGCGGATCCCCGCGCGCTCGCCGACCGGGCGGGGTCCGGTGGGCGCCTGGACGAGGCAATGCTCGACGCGCTGCATATGCTCGCTGGTGATCGCCATCTCGGTCGAGAGCATCAGCCGGTGGACGTCGGGGATGCGCCCCGTCGTCGAATTCTCGATCGGGATCACCGCGACGCGCGCCGCGTCGGACTCGACCGACTCCATGATCTCGCCGAAGGTGCGCAAGCCGAGATATTCGGCCTCGGGAAACATGCTGACCGCCGCCTGGTGGCTGTAAGTGCCGGGCGAGCCGAGATAGGCGATCGTGTCGGCGGTCATTGCGGGGGACTCTCCGGGCGGCGCGGGCTTCGCGTCCGGCTCGTCCGCGAAAGGGGGGCGCGAATCAAGCCATTTCTTGGGCGATCCGCGCCTGCCGGGGCGCGCTCCGGCGGGCCGGCTTCACTTGCGGTTCAGCCGATGATTCCTAAATCGGCGCGATGGAAACTTCCCGCAGGGCGTTGCTCGTCGGCGGCTGCGCGGCCGGCCTCGCGGCGCTGCTCGGCTGCGGCGG
>JACMKH010000255.1 GCA_014380205.1 Sphingomonadaceae bacterium | reverse complement strand
CGCGAGCGGCGGCGGCGTGCGCCGCGATCGGATTCGGCCGGGCGTTCGTCCTCGGCTTCCTCCTCGGCTTCCTCATCTTCCTCTTCGTCCTCGATCGCCTCCACCTCGTCGTCGTCCTCGAGCGCGATCGGCGCGAGCTCGACGCGCCTCTCGGGAGGCGGGCCCCCCGCCTCGACGTTCATCGCCGCGCCCTCGAGCCGGCTGTCGGGGACCACCGTGATGGTCACCCCGTAGCGCTCCTCGATCTCGACGAGATCGCCGCGCTTGGCGTTGAGCAGATAGACCGCCGCCTCCGCGCCGCAGCGCAGCGTGAGCTGGCTGCCGCGTCCCTTGGCCGCCTCCTCCTCGAGCACGCGCAGCCCCGAAAGCCCGGCTGAGGCGGCGGTGCGCATCAGGCCGGTGCCCTCGCAGTGCGGGCAGGCGGTGGTCGAGGCTTCGAGCACCCCCGTGCGCAGCCGCTGGCGGCTCATCTCGAGCAGCCCGAACGAGCTGATCCGGCCGACCTGGATGCGCGCGCGGTCGTCCTTGAGCGCGTCCTTGAGCGCCTTCTCGACCTTGCGGTTGTTCGAATGGTGATCCATGTCGATGAAGTCGATCACCACCAGCCCCGCCATGTCGCGCAGGCGCAGCTGGCGCGCGATCTCGCGCGCGGCCTCGATGTTGGTCTTGAGCGCGGTCTGCTCGATATTGTATTCGCGCGTCGAGCGCCCCGAGTTGATATCGATCGAGACCAGCGCCTCGGTCGGGTTGATCACGAGATAGCCGCCCGATTTGAGCTGGACGAGCGGCTGGAACATCGCGCCGAGCTGGTCCTCGACATGATAGCGCTGGAACAGCGGCGTCGGGTCGGCATAGGGCTTCACGCGCCGCGCATGGCTCGGCATCAAGAGCTTCATGAAGTCCCGCGCGGCCTTGTAGCCGTCGTCGCCCTCGACGATCACCTCCTCGATCTCGCGGTTGTAGATGTCGCGGATCGCGCGCTTGATCAGGTCGCTGTCGGCATGAATCCGCGCGGGCGCGGTCGCCTTGAGCGTCGCCGAGCGGATATCGTCCCACAGCCGCGCGAGATAGGTGAAGTCGCGCTTGATCTCGGCCTTGGTGCGCGTCATTCCCGCCGTGCGCACGATGCACCCCATCGTTGGCGGCAGCTTGAACTCCGACACCACCGACTTGAGCCGCTTGCGGTCCGCGGCGTTCGAGATTTTCCGGCTGATCCCGCCGCCGTGCGAGGTGTTGGGCATAAGCACGCAATAGCGGCCCGCGAGGCTGAGATAGGTGGTCAGCGCCGCGCCCTTGTTGCCGCGCTCCTCCTTGACGACCTGGACGAGCAGCAGCTGGCGGCGGTGGATGACGTCCTGGATCTTGTAGCGGCGGCGCAGGTTCATCCGGCGGCGGCGCAGATCCTGCATCGACTGCTCCTCGACGGGGTCGGTCGCGGCGGCGGGCTCATCGCCTTCCTCGGCTTCCTCGGCCTCGGTCTCGCCGGCGTCGCTCTCCTCCTCGTCAATCGCATCCTCGTCGGCTGCTTCGTCGACCGCGTCCTCGACATCCTCGATCTCTTCGCCATCCGCCTCGGCGGCGAACGCCGCCGCGTCGTCGGCGTCGTCGCGCAGCTCGGCTTCCTCGCGCGCGTGCTCGGCCTCCTCGGCGAGCAGCGCCTGGCGGTCGGATTCGGGGATCTGGTAATAGTCGGGGTGGATTTCGCTGAACGCGAGGAAGCCGTGGCGGTTGCCGCCGTAATCGACGAAGGCCGCCTGGAGCGACGCTTCGACGCGAGTCACCTTGGCGAGATAGATATTGCCCTTGAGTTGCTTGTGCTGGGCGGATTCGAAGTCAAACTCCTCGATCCGGTTGTTCGTGACGACCGCCACACGGGTCTCTTCCCGGTGGCGCGCATCGATCAGCATGCGGGTTGCCATTGAAATTTCTCCACGCGCGCGAAGCCGGCCGCACGATGTGCGCCGGCGCGCGATAATCTGTGAACGGGCGCGGGCTCGCGCTCATTCGGGTTGGTCGGTGACAATTCGCTTCTGCTGCGATGGCATTGCCGGCCCCGTGGGCCGAACCGCATCCCGCCGTGGCCGGCGCCCGCGAAGCGGGCGGACCGGAACGAACGGGAAGTGAATGCGTCATGCAGCGTCAACCTGATGGTCCGCCGCGAGTCCGCGGCGGCGTCCTTGCCCGGGGGACGCACGTCATTCTTCAATGCTGCATCGCCCCGCGGGCGTGTTAGCCGCGAAGCCGATCGACGGCAAGGAAAAGCGCCCGGCCCCGCCGCCGCCGCTTGGCGAACATGGCTAACGCCGCGCTAACTCTGGTTTTTCACCGTGATTTGAGCCGCGCGCCCTAGCTTCGCGCCCGACACCGACCGCGGGGAGCTAACCCTAACAATGTCTTTTGGCTGGACCGGCGCGGCCCGCGCGCGGCAGAGAGGGCGCATGTCCTTGGCTGTAGCGGCGCTCGCGACCTTCTTCGGCATCGGCCCGCTCGCGGCGGCGACGATCGAGCGCGTCGAGGTCGAGGCGGGGCGGATCGTGCTCGGCTTCGACGACGTCGTCGAGGGCGCCTCGGCGTTCGTGCTCGACGGGCCCCAGCGGCTCGCGATCG
>JACMKH010000254.1 GCA_014380205.1 Sphingomonadaceae bacterium | reverse complement strand
GTGGAGAAGGTCTTGTGGAGGTTGATGTGCATCGCGTCGATGCCGAGATCGCCGGGGCGGACCCGGCCGACGATGGCGTTGAAATTGGCTCCGTCGCAATAGACCAGGCCGCCCGCCGCGTGGACCGCGTCCGAGATCGCCTTCATGTCGCGCTCGAACAGCCCGCAGGTGTTGGGGTTGGTGATCATCACCGCCGCGACGTCCGGCCCGAGCCGCGCGGTCAGCGCAGCGAGATCGACGCGGCCCTCGGCGGTCGCCGGGATATCCTCGACGGAGAAGCCCGCGAAGGCGGCGGTGGCGGGATTGGTGCCGTGCGCGCTTTCGGGGACGAGGATCACCGAGCGCGCGTCGCCGCGCGCCTCGAGCGCCGACCGGATCGCGAGGATGCCGCACAGTTCGCCGTGCGCGCCCGCCTTGGGGCTCATCGCGACGGCAGGCATGCCCGTCAGCTTGCACAACCATTCGCCGAGGCGGTGGATCACCTCGAAGCCGCCCTGGACGGTGTCGACTGGCTGGAGCGGATGGATGTCGGCGAAGCCGGGGAGGCGCGCGACCTTCTCGTTGAGCCGCGGATTGTGCTTCATCGTGCACGAGCCGAGCGGGAAAAGGCCGAGATCGATCGCGTAGTTCTGGCGCGAGAGGCGGGTGTAGTGGCGGACGGCCTGGGGCTCGGTGAGGCCAGCAAGGCCGATCCCAGCGTTACGATCGAGACCTGCAAGCCTGCTGGCGCGAAGCGGGGCAGCCTCGAAATCCACCCCCGTCGTCTCGGTATCTCCGATCTCGAACAGCAGAGGTTCCTCGAGCATCAGCGCGCGGTTGCCGGTGAACGTGTCGGGCGAGGCGGCCTCCTCGCCCTTCGGCGTTTCGGGACGCCATCCCGAGGGATTGACGCTCATGCCAGCACCTCCCCGAGCGCGTCCGCGAAGGCGGCGACATCCTCATCGGTGTTGGTCTCGGTGACGGCCACGACGAGGCCGTTCTCTCGCCCGTCGCCGTCGGGATAGAGTCGGCCAAGCGAGACGCCGCCGAGGATGCCCCGATCGGCGAGAGCGCGGACGACGGGACGCGCTTCCTGGGGAAGACGCAGCGTGAATTCGTTGAAGAAGGGGCCGTTGACGAGCGCGATCCCCGGTACATCCGCGAGGCGATCTGCGGCGGCGGCGGCCTTGGCGTGGTTGAGCGCGGCGAGCTGCCGCAGACCCTTCTCGCCGAGCAGGGCCATGTGAATGGTGAAGGCGAGCGCGCACAGCCCCGAGTTGGTGCAGATGTTCGATGTCGCCTTCTCGCGGCGGATGTGCTGCTCTCGCGTCGAGAGAGTCAGCACGAAACCGCGCTTGCCCTCGGCGTCCTGCGTCTCGCCGGCGAGCCGGCCCGGCATCTGGCGAACATGCTTCTCGCGGCAGGCGAACAGCCCGACATAGGGCCCACCGAAGTTTAGCCCCACGCCGATCGACTGCCCTTCGCCGACGACGATGTCCGCGCCCATCTCGCCCGGCGCGCGGATCAGCCCGAGCGCGACGGGCTCGGTGACCACCGCGATGAGCAGCGCGCCATGCGCATGACAGCGGTCGGCGAGCTCCGCGAGATCGGCGATATGGCCGAGCACATTGGGATATTGAACGACGACGCAGCTCGTCTCTCCGTCGATGCCGTCGAGCAAGCGCGCCATGTCGTCGCCAGGCGCGCCGTCCTTCAGCGTCGGCAGCGCGGTGTCGAGGACATCGCCCGTGAATCGCGCCATCGTCCGCGCGACCGAGACATAATGGGGGTGGAGCCCGACCGAGAGCGCCGCCCTGCCCCGCCGCGTGATCCGCCGCGCCATCACGATCGCCTCCCAGCAGGCGGTCGAGCCGTCGTACATCGAGGCGTTGGCGACGTCGCAGCCGTAGAGCCGCGCGACCTGGGTCTGGAACTCGAACAGCGCCTGGAGCGTGCCCTGCGCGATCTCGGGCTGGTAAGGCGTGTAACTGGTGAGGAACTCGCCGCGCTGGATGAGGTGATCGACGCTCGCGGGGATGTGGTGGCGATAGGCGCCCGCCCCGATGAAGAAGGGGGCATCGCCCGCGGCGAGGTTCTTGCGCGCCATCGCGGCCATCTGGCGCTCGACCGAGAGCTCGGAGGCGTGGAGCGGCAGGCCCTCGATCGGGCCGGAGAGGCGCGCCTCCTCGGGAATGTCGGCGAACAGCGCGTCGATATCGGCCGCGCCGACTGCCGCGAGCATCGCGTCTCGGTCGGCGGACTGGAGGGGGAGGTAACGCATTCGATCAACTCCCCCCTCCCGTTTGCGGGAGGGGTCGGGGGGTGGAGGAAATGGGTGAGGCTTGGATACCCCCACCCCTAACCCCTCCCGCAAGCGGGAGGGGGATTACAGCGTCGCGCAGAAATCCTTGTAAGCCGCTTCGTCCATGAGCGCGTCGAGCTCAGAAGGGTTGCTCAGCGTCATCCGGAAGAACCAACCTTCGCCTTCGGGATCGGTGTTTACCAGCGCGGGCTCGTCGGCGAGCGCGGCGTTGCCTTCCATGACCTCGCCCGTGGCCGGCGCATAGACGTCGGACGCGGCCTTGACGGATTCGACGACAGCGGCCTCACGACCCTTGCTGAGCATCCGCCCCGCCTCGGGCACTTCGACGAACACGATGTCGCCGAGCTGGCCCTGCGCGTAATCGGTGATCCCGACAGTGGCGCTGTCGCCCTCGACGTCGACCCATTCATGATCCTCGGTGAAGTAACGTGGCATCAGCGCGCTCCTATTTCGGTGGCCGGTGATAGCGGTGCGGGACGAAGGGCATGGGGGTGACTTTCGCCGGGAACAGCTTGCCGCGCTGCTCGAGCGTGACCGGCGAGCCTGGCGCGGCGCTCGCGGCGGGAACATAGGCCATCGCGATCGGCGCGCCGAGCGTCGGCGAGAAGCCGCCGCTGGTGACGCGGCCGACCTCATTGCCCTCGCCGTCGAGGACCAGCGCGCCTTCGCGCACCGGCTGGCGGCCCTCGACGTCGAACCCGACGCGGCGTTGGGG
>JACMKH010000253.1 GCA_014380205.1 Sphingomonadaceae bacterium | reverse complement strand
TGTGCGGGTTGCGGTGGCTGTCGGTGCCAACCGAGCGGATCACCACCGCCGCCGCGCCGCGCTCGGCGGCGAGCGAGGGCGCGTTCCAGCGCGCGGGCCCCGCGAAGCCATAGCCCGATCCGTCCTGCGTCGGCTCCATGCGGTGCGTGATGAAGGCAATCTTGCCCGCGAGGCTTCCAGGCGCGGCGGCGGTGAGCGCGGCGATGCTGTCGAACTGGAGGACCTCGGCGGCGATCCCCTCGGCCGGCGTCGCGCCGCTCGCGCCGAGCGCGGTGACGTGCATCGGCTGCGGATAGGGCGAGACGATCTCGGCGCGCTCCTCGCCGCGCACCCAGGTCGGCATCATGAACGTTTCGATCCGCACGTTGCGGAAGCCGAGCGCCGAGAGTTGCTCAACCGCCCAAGCCCGCGCGCGCGCCTCGGCGGGCGTTCCGCCCAGCCGAGGACCGATCTCGGTGGTGAGGCTTTCGGTGATGTCCCAGGCGATTTCGTCCTCCGCCAGCGCCTCGTCGCGCATCTCGGCGATGCGTGCATCGGAAAGCTGCGCGAGCGCGGGGAAGGGGAGGGCGGCGGCGAGGAGGAGGGGGAGGAGCTTGTTCATTCCGGGCGCTTAGCCGCGCGATCCGCGCCCGCCAACCCGCGCCGCTTCCCAAATCCCGTCCGCCCCCCTACATGCCCGCCAAGCCTTCCCGCATCCCAATCCCCGGAGCACCAACGTCCCATGGCCGTCCAATACAGCTATGTCATGAAGGGCCTGACCAAGGCCTTCCCCGGCCATCGCAAGCCGATCCTCGACAACATCCACCTCCAGTTCCTCCCCGGCGCCAAGATCGCGATCATCGGGGTCAACGGCTCGGGCAAGTCGACCTTGATGAAGATCATGGCGGGGATCGACACCGAGTTTCAGGGCGAGGCCTGGGCGGCCGAGGGCGTCACCGTCGGCTATCTGCCGCAGGAGCCCCAGCTCGATCCCACCAAGACGGTCAAGGAAAACGTCATGGAGGGTGCGGGCGAGACCGCCGCCAAGCTCGCGCGCTTCAACGAGATTTCGGCGATCATGGGCGATCCCCCCGAGGACGCCGACTTCGACGCGCTGATGACCGAGATGGGCGAGCTCCAGGAGAAGATCGACGCCGCCGACGGCTGGACGCTCGACAACCAGCTCGAGATCGCGATGGATGCGCTGCGCTGCCCGCCCGGCGATTCGGAGGTCACCAAGCTCTCGGGCGGCGAGAAGCGCCGCGTCGCGCTCACCCAGCTGCTGCTCGCCAAGCCCGATATTCTGTTGCTCGACGAGCCCACCAACCATCTCGACGCCGAGAGCGTCCAGTGGCTCGAGAAGCATCTCATCGACTATGCAGGCAACGTCATCCTGGTCACCCACGACCGCTATTTCCTCGACAATGTCGTCGGCTGGGTGCTCGAGCTCGACCGTGGAAGGGGAATCCCCTTCGAGGGCAATTATACGGGCTGGCTCGAGCAGAAGGTCAAGCGGATGGCGGTCGAGGAGCGTTCCGAGGCGGGCCGTCAGAAGGCGATCCAGGAGGAGCTCCAGTGGATCCGCCAGAGCCCCAAGGCGCGCCAGACCAAATCCAAGGCGCGGATCAAGGCGTTCGACGAGCTCGTCGAGAAACAGGCCGATCGCGCGCCGGGCAAGGCGCAGATCCTGATCCAGACCCCCGAGCGGCTCGGCGGCAAGGTGATCGAGGCGAAAGGGCTGACCAAGGCCTATGGCGATCGGCTGCTGTTCGAGAATCTCGAATTCACGCTGCCGCCGGGCGGCATCGTCGGCGTGATCGGCCCCAACGGCGCGGGCAAGACCACGCTGTTCCGCCTGATCACGGGGCAGGAGCAGCCCGACGGCGGCGCGATCGACATCGGCCCGACCGTCCGCCTCGGCTATGTCGACCAGAGCCGCGACGCGCTCGACGCGGGCAAGAATGTCTGGGAGGAGATTTCGGACGGGCTCGACATCTTCACCTTCGGCAAGCACGACGTCCAGACCCGCGCCTATGTCGGCGCCTTCAACTTCAAAGGCACCGACCAGCAGAAGAAGGTCGGCCAGCTCTCGGGCGGCGAGCGCAACCGCGTGCACCTCGCGAAGATGCTCAAGGAAGGCGGCAACGTGCTGCTGCTCGACGAGCCGACCAACGACCTCGACGTCGAGACCCTGCGCGCCCTCGAGGACGCCCTCGAAAACTTCGCCGGCTGCGCGGTGGTGATAAGCCACGACCGCTTCTTCCTCGACCGCCTCGCGACCCACATCCTGGCCTTCGAGGGCGACAGCCACGTCGAATGGTTCGAGGGCAATTTCGAGAGCTACGAGGAGGACAAAAGGCGACGACTGGGGGATGAGGCGGATCGGCCGCATCGGATGACGTATAAGAAGCTGACGAGGTGAGCCCTGCCTCGCCGCCAAAATTCTACTGTGTCGGAGGATAGATGATAGCGATTGCCGCCTTGGTCACCGCAATTGCCGCGCTTGTCGCCGCCATCGCGTGGCCCATCGCCTTTCTGGTCATCTTTTTTATGTTTCGGGGACCGCTGAGTGCGGCCTTTGAAAAATTGCCATCGGCGATTAGCCGCATGCAGAAACTGAAACTGGGCTCTTTCGAAGCTGAATTGGAGGCCGAAGCCAAAGGGCTTATCGAGCAGGCGGTGGCTGAACCTGGTACTATTTCGCCCGAGCAAATCCGTTCCGCCGCTCGGATTCAGATCGCCGCAAAAGGCCTCGATCAGCAATCCCTACGCGATCAAGTTCAGCAGTTATGTATTGAATACGAAACTATACGAAAAGTTCTACCTTCAAGTCGTGAACGGACAAGGGCTATGACTGATGTTTTAGTGAGAATGCGGACGTTAGCCCCTTCCGCAATAAATTTTTTGGATGAGCTAAAGCGTTCACCCTCGTCTGGAAATAGATTAACTGCCATTGCCATCATGCAGGTTGATCCGGGGAAATTGGATTATCAATGGATCCTGGACAGGTTTCGCAGTGATGAGCCCTTTGCCTTCTTTCATGCTGCGGTCGCCTTACGAAATGCGGCACTTGTTGGGGATAAAGACGGGCGAGAGGCAGCGGCTGATACTGCACAGGAAGCGATTGAAATTATAGAGAGTTTTGAGGGCCTTCCGGATCGAAATACGCTCACGGTATTGAACGGGATCGTCGAGGGGAAGCCCGGGGACACAAGACCGCCTCCATAGCCCTATCATCAAAGGAATTCCGGAGGCTCGGAATTCCGGGGAATGCCGGGGACACAATACCTCCGGGGAATTCCGGGAACACAATACTTATCTCCCTACGGACACTTTCTGACGGACAGCGCGTCAGGCGATCTCGGCTGGAGCCTCGCTTTCGAACACGCCATTGATGTGCGCCGACGGCCGCTGGGTGGAGGCGCCGCCGCCTTAGACCATCAGCCGCCACGGCGATTGCGGCGGTACGACCCACAGGCGATTGCAGGCAGCTTGCGCCGTTCGAGCGCGGTCATCGGTCCATGCTGCCACGACCTGCCGCGAATAGGAACCGTTCAGCCTTTGTTCCGACAATATGCGCTAAAGGCGCGGGCATCGCCACGCGCTCCGCGCAGGGCTGGACGTCGGGGGAGCTATGGACGTCGGGCGTTTCATTCGATCACCACGCGCGCTCGAGATCGCGGGCGGTCGGCGGCGTGAGCGTCAACTTGATCAATGTTCACACTTCGAAAAATGCGCCAGCGGGTGAACTTCATGAACTTCGGCCACGCACCCGCGTCGCTCGCGCCGGTCGTCGACGCGTCGTTGGTGTGACCTTCGTGTGACCTTTCGGCCCGCCGACTCTTCCATGAGGCACTTACTCGGTCGCCCGCTGCTCGAAGCCGTCGAGATCGGAAAGCTCCGCGTCGCTCGCCTCCACCCGCTCGACCCGCGCCCCCCTTGGTCCCTGTTGGCAGCGTTGCTCGAACGCCCCAACCTCCTCCACCTCCCCCTCGACATGCGCCTCGACCGTCCCGTCGTGCCGGTTGCGCACCCACCCCGCCACGCCGAGCCCCCGCGCCGTCCGCTCCGCCCACCAGCGGAACCCCACGCCCTGCACGCGGCCGGAGATCGCGAGCCTCCGCGCGATCATCTCCCCTGCCTGATCATCTTCGTCTCCCTGACGCGATCAATGTGCAGGCGGGAGCGCGGTTCCTCGCGCGCGCGTTTGCCGCCCGCCGCCTCGCTGCCTAAATCCCCCCCGTGACCGACAAGCCCGACACTCCCGACCGCTTCCACGAGGAGCGCGCGACCTACACCGTGCGCGGATCGGACCAGCCCGATCTCGAGGCGGGGGTCGCGGCGATTCGCAATGTGCTCAAGACGCTGCCCCAGCGGCCCGGCGTCTATCGGATGCTCGATGCGCGCGGCGACGTGCTCTATGTCGGCAAGGCCGCGAGCCTCAGGAGCCGCGTCCCCAACTATTGCCAGATCGGCCAGCTCACCAACCGCCTCCAGCGCATGGTCGCGCAGACCCGCGCGCTGGCCATCGTCACCACCGACACCGAGGCCGAGGCGCTGCTGCTCGAGGCGCAGCTGATCAAGCGCTACCGACCGCCCTACAACGTCCTCCTCCGCGACGACAAAAGCTTCCCCTTCATCCTGCTCCGCGAGGACCACGCTTTCCCGCGCATCCAGAAGCATCGCGGCGCGCGGCGCATCAAGGGGCAATATTACGGCCCGTTCGCGAGCGCGGGATCGGTCAACCGCACGATCAACGCGCTCCAGAAGACCTTCCTGCTCAGGAGCTGCACCGACAGCTTCTTCGCCAACCGCTCGCGCCCCTGCCTGCTCTACCAGATCCGCCGCTGCTCGGCGCCGTGCGTCGGGCGGATCGACGAAGCGGGCTATGCCGAGCTCGTCGGCGACGCCAAGGCCTTCCTCGGCGGCAAGAGCATCGCGATCCAGGCCAAGCTCGGCGCGGCGATGGAGGCGGCGTCCGAGGGCTTGGATTACGAGATGGCGGCGGTCTACCGCGACCGGCTCAAATCGCTCACCTTCATCCAGGGCAACCAGGCGATCACCGCGCAGGGGGTGACCGACGCCGACACCTTCGCGCTCGCGCGCAAGGCGGGGAGCATCGGCATCCAGGCCTTCTTCATCCGCGGCGGGCAGAACTGGGGTCACCGCAGCTTCTTCCCCGCGCACACCGCCGAGGTTCCCGAGGAGGAGGTGCTGCAGAGCTTCCTGATGCAATTCTACGAGGAGGTGCCCCCGCCGCGCCTGATCCTCGTCGACCGCGATCTACCCGAGGCCGCGCTGCTCGCCGAGGCGTTGTGCGAGCGCGCGGGGCGCAAGGTCGCGATCAAGGTTCCGCAGCGCGGGGATCAGCGGAAACTGATGGAGCAGGCGCGGCGCAACGCGACCGAGGAGCTTGACCGCCGCCTCGCCGAATCGTCGAGCCAGGCGAAAGTGCTGCGCGAAATCGCCGAGCTGTTCGAGCTCGCCGAGGTCCCCGACCGCATCGAGATCTACGACAACAGCCACGTCCAGGGCTCGAACGCGGTCGGCGCGATGGTCGTCGCGGGCCCCGAGGGCTTCCGCAAGTCGAGCTACCGCAAGTTCAACATCAAACGCCCCGAGACCGCGCCCGGCGACGATTTCGCGATGATGCGCGAGGTGCTCGAGCGCCGCTTCGCGCGGCTCGAGAAGGAGGATCCGGGGCGCGAGCGCGGCGAATGGCCCGATCTGCTGCTGATCGACGGCGGCAAGGGACAGGTCAGCGCGGTCCGCGAGATTCTCGAGAACGCCGGCGTCCACGACATCCCCGTGATCGGCATCTCGAAAGGCCCCGACCGCGACGCGGGGCGCGAGCATTTCCACTTCGCCGACGGCCGCGAGGCGCTGCTCCCGCCCAATAGCCCCGTGCTCTTCCACCTCCAGCGCCTCCGCGACGAGGCGCACCGCTTCGCGATCGGCGCGCACCGCGCCAAGCGGACCAAGGCAATGGGCACCAGCCCCCTCGACGACATCCCCGGTATCGGCCCGGCGAGGAAACGCGCGCTGCTGATGCACTTCGGGACGGCGCGCGCGGTCCGCGCGGCGGGGCTAAGCGATCTCGAGCGCGCGCCCGGAGTCTCGCGCGGCATGGCCAAGGCAATCTATGATTATTTCCACACCGATGGCTGACCGCCCCTTACCGGTGGGCCCGTGCAAAAGCCGCCTCGCCGCATTGGACCGCGCCGATGGGCAAGGAGAGCTTGCGACATGGTCATGACCAAGGGGGGAGCGGCTGCTGCCGATCCGGATGCCTATGTGGGGGGCCTCGATGGCTGGCAGCGCCGAGCCGTGGAGGCCCTGCGGGCCGGCGTGAAGGCGGCGGCGCCGCTCGACGAGCGGATCAAGTGGACCAATCTCGTCTACTTCTCGAACGGCCCGCTGCTGATGATCCGCGCCGAGCCGGAGCGCGTGCTGTTCGGCTTCTGGCGCGGCCAGCGGCTTCGCGCGATCGAGCCGAGGCTCAAGGCCGGCGGCAAATATGAGATGGCGACGCTGACCCTGCGCGAAGGAGACAGTCTCGCGGCCGATGTGATCGCCACGCTGGTGCGAGAAGCGGTGCGGCTCAACGCGGAGCTGGGCAGCCCGGATCGGCTGGGCGAACGCGGATAGCCGCGCTGGCTCCGCGCGAAATGTAACACCGATGCAACGATCGACGAAATTCCGAATGCGCGGCGGAGGATGTGGGTGTTTTGGCTTCGCGCGGCTCCCCGCCAGGCGTAGGGCGGGCGCGGGGGCGCGGAAAAGAACAACGACGGCGCCTCCGCAGGGAGAGCAGCGCCATGACCCACACCTTCTCGAAGCTCCGCCTCGGCACCGCCTCGATCGCGCTCGCATCGGCGATCGCCGCCACCCCCGCGTTCGCGCAGGACAGCGAGGCTCCAGTCGCCGAGTCAGGCGAGCAGATCGTGGTCACCGGCTCGCGGATCCGCCGCGATCCGCTCGATCAGGACCAGCCCGTCGTCTTCGTCGACCGCGAGGATCTCGACCGTACCGGCCTCAGCTCCACCGCCGAGGTGCTTCAGCGCCTGCCCGGCTCGGGCGGCGCGCTCAACAGCCGCTTCAACAATTCGGGCAATTTCGGCAACCCGCCCGACGGCGGCGGGGTCGGCGCCGGCGCGGCCGAGGTCGATCTGCGCTATCTGGGCTCGCGCCGCACGCTCGTGCTCGTCGACGGCCTGCGCTACGTCAACGCCGCCTCCGCCTCGGGCGTGCCCGGCTCGGTCGATCTCAACTCGATTCCCGAAGGCATGATCGAGCGGGTCGAGGTGCTGCAGGCCGGCGCGTCGCCGATCTACGGCTCGGACGCGATCGCGGGCGTGGTCAACATCATCACCCGCAGCCAGCAGGACGGCTTCCTTGCTTCCGCTCAGCTCGGTATCTTCGACGAAGGCGACGGATTCAGTCAGAACTATCAGCTGAGCTGGGGCGCCGGCAGCAGCGACGATCGCACCCGCGTCGTGGTAGGCGTCAATTACGTGGACCAGGAGGGGGTAAGCTCGGGCGACCGCTCTCTCTCGCTCTTCCCGACGCCCGGCGCGACTGCCTGCGACGCCTCGTGCAGCTCGGGCACGCCCAATGGCCGCTTCATCGTGCTCGGCCAGGATCTCACGCTGATCGCGCCGGTGATCGGCCGTACACCGACGCTCGCCGATTATCGGGACTTCATGTCGCCGGCCGATCGCTTCAACTTCGCGCCGTTCAACTTCATCCAGGTTCCGGTCGAACGCTATGGCGGCTTCGTCAACCTGACCCACGAGTTCAGCGAAGATGTCACGCTGCGCGTGCGCGGCCTCTACAACCGCCGCAATTCGGCCAACCAGGCGGCGCCGCTGCCGCTGTTCGTCGGCCCCTCGGCGGGCAACGGCAATCTGCTCGACACGATCGTGATCGACGCGACCAACCCGTTCAACCCGTTCGGGACCTTGCGCGGGGACGATCCCGACACTGAGGAGAATGAGGCGACCTATGACTTTATCGGCCGCCGCGTCATCGAGAACGGGCCGCGCCGCTACGAGCAGAGCGTCGACACCTATTACGCCTCCGCTACGCTCGAAGGCCGTTTCGACCTGCTGGGCCATGACTGGTTCTGGGACGTCAACGGCGTCTGGGGCCGCAACAAGGCCCAGCAGGAGGTGCACGGCAACATCAATGCCGCCAATCTCGCGCGGGCCCTTGGTCCCGTCGCGGACTGCACGGGCGGTTGCGTGCCCTTCAACATCTTCGGCGGTCAAGGATCGATCACGGAGGCGATGCTGAACTATGTCGCCTTCACCCAGGACGACAGCTCGCGCCAGCGGCTCTGGGACGTCTCGGCCAATCTCACCGGCGGCCTGTTCGATCTGCCGGGAGGCACCGTCGGCATCGCGATCGGCGTCGCCCACCGCGACCAGACCGGCCAGTTCGATCCGGACCCCGTCGTCGCCGCCGGGCTCGGCTCGGACATTCCCGCGCTGCCCACCTCGGGCGGCTTCAACGTCGACGAGGCCTTCGCCGAGCTGAGGCTGCCGCTGCTCAGCGACACGCCCTTCTTCCACCGCCTCGAGCTCGCCGGCGCCGCGCGCTTTTCGGATTATTCGATCTCGGGCTCGACAACCACGTTCAGCGCCGGGGTCAACTGGGAGCCGATCGAGGATCTGTTGTTCCGCGGCTCCTGGGCCGAGGGCTTCCGCGCGCCCAGCATCGGCGAGCTGTTCGGGACGCCCTCGCGCTTCGATCAGGAAGTCGTCGATCCGTGCTCGGCGGTCGGTGGCGCGATCCCGCCCGGCGTCGCCGCCAATTGCATCGCCGAAGGTGTTCCGGCGGACGGCTCCTATGTGCAGCTCAACGCGCAGCTCCCGGTGGTCACCGGCGGCAACGAGAGCCTCGCCCCGGAAAGCTCGGAAAGCTGGGGGGCTGGCGTGGTCTGGCGGCCGAGCTTCCTCCCCCGCCTCTCGCTCGAGGCGAATTATTTCAACATCCAGGTCGACGGCGCGATCGCGGCGATCGATGCCGAGACCCTGCTCGGCCGCTGCGCGACCGCGGGCGATCCGCTGAGCTGCGACGCGATCGATCGTTCGGCGACCGGCCAGGTGACGCAGATTCGCGGCGTCCTGCAGAACATCGCCGGGATCGAGACCGACGGGGTCGACCTCATCCTCAACTATCGCGGCCCCGAGACGGGCGCGGGCGCCTTTGGCCTCTACTGGAGCTCGACCTTCCTGTTCAACTACACGGTGACGGTCCCGGCGACGGTCGGCGTCACCGTGATCGAGCGCGAGGGCACCGAGCAGGGCAGCCCCGATCAGGCCTTCCCCGAATTCAAGTCGACCGCGATCCTCGACTGGTCGTTGGGCGAGGTCGGCGCCTCGCTGACCGGGCGCTACATCGCGGGCGTCGATGAGGCCAACGGCAACCGCATGGACGATCGCCTCTACACAGACGTTCAGCTCCGCTGGAATCCCGACTGGCTCGACGAAGGCCTCGGCTTTGCGATCGGCGCGAACAATCTGTTCGACGTCGATCCGCCGCCCTGCTTCACCTGTGGGCTCAACAACATGGACCCGACAACCTACGACGTGCCCGGGACCTTTTTCTACGCTCGGGTGACGCTGAGGATGTAGCTTACGGCGGTCGCGTCACCTTGGGCAGGTGGAGCCTAGGCGGCGCGACCGGCCGCGGGCGCGCCACGCGAACCAGGCCAGCCCGAGCGCGATGTAGAATTCCTTCCATTCGGTCGCGTCGAAGATTTCGATCATCCGGTCGCCCGCGATCAGGAAGACGATCTGGCCGAGGGCGACAAAAACGCCGAGCGCGGCGAACAGCATCGCCTCGCCCCACGCCTCGCGCCGCCTGGCGTCGCGCGCCCAGACGACCATGGCGATCACGGTCACCATCGATACGAGCTGGAGCGGCACCAGGTTCCACTGGCCATAAGTGAAGATCGCGATCGGCGCGCCGACCGCCGCGACGGTGCGATCGGGGAGGAAATCTCGAGACCATGCGAAGGGCCGCCAGCCCGGCGCGAACTCGACGAGCAGCGGCAGGAACACGAGCAACACGCCGGCGCCCGTGTAGAGCGCCAGCTCGGTCAGGCCCGTCTGGAAATTGTGGAGGTTGAACTCGCCCTGCCAGTTCGCCTCGGCCAGCGCCCCGGGTGTCGCGAATCCGAAGACGCGCTGCATCCACGAGATTTCCTCCATGCCCATCACGAAGAACAGGCCGGCGAAGCCCGCAACGAGCGCGAGCCCGAGCAGCGCGGCGGCCGATCGATGGCCCGGTGCCCGCCAGCGTCGCCAGAGATCGGCGAGAAACAGCCCCGCCGCGACGAACAGCAGCAGCGCCGATCCCCATTCGAGCAGGAAATCCTCGCGCGCGAACGCGGCGAACGCGGCCGGATCGGCGACCATCACCCCGGTCGCCGCGAGCGCGCTGAGCAGCACCGCGCCGGCGAAGCCGATCTCGCCTGAAGTCATCGGCCTTCCCGCCGCGCTGGCGGATCCAGTCAACGCGCGCACCAGCGCCACGGACATGATCAGCGTCAGTCCGATACGCGCCCAATGATAGGGCGAGAACAGCGGCGCCTCCTCGCGCGCCGGATGCCAACCCAAGATCAGAAGCTCATAGCCGGCAATCACCGCGATTCCGATCGCCGCGATCGCGAGCACCGCCCAGAAGCGCGCACCCGGCCCCACCCCGTCCCGCATTGCGGGTGGGCCTGCGGGCCGTGTCATGACCGATCGTTCCATCCCGCCTCCTTAGCAGCGCGGGGTAAAGCCTTGGTTGATCCCCTCGGCTCAGCTGGCCTTGGCTGCTTTGCTTCGCGGGCGGCGCGGCGCCGCCGGTTTCGCCCCGCGCAGCGCGGCGATGCGCTCGGCGATCTCGGCGTCGCGGCGCATCAGGTCGACTTCGGCGAGCGGTTCGGTGGC
>JACMKH010000252.1 GCA_014380205.1 Sphingomonadaceae bacterium | reverse complement strand
ATCGACGAGCTGGCCCGCTGGCTGCTCGACCTCACCGGGATGCACGGCGTCGCCATGAGCCCCAAGGCGGGTGCGCATGGCGAGCTGTGCGGGCTGCTCGCGATCCGTTCGGCGCTCGAGGCGCGCGGCGACGCGCGCAAGGTCGTGCTCGTCCCCGAAAGCGCGCACGGCACCAATCCCGCCACCGCCGCCTTCGCGGGCTATGCGGTGGAAAACATCGCCGCGACCGGCGAGGGCAGGGTGGACCTCGCCGCGCTGACCGCCCGACTCGGCCCCGACGTCGCCGGCGTGATGATCACCAACCCCAACACCTGCGGGCTGTTCGAGCGCGACATGAAGGCGATCTCGGACGCGGTCCACGTCGCGGGCGGCCTGGTCTATTGCGACGGCGCCAATTTCAACGCGATTGTCGGCCGCGTCCGCCCCGGCGATCTCGGCATCGACGCGATGCATATCAACCTCCACAAGACCTTCTCGACGCCCCACGGCGGCGGCGGGCCCGGCGCGGGGCCCGTGGTCTTCTCGGACCTGCTCGCGCGCTTTGCCCCGCTCCCCTTCGTGACCAGGGACGGCGATTGCTACATCCTCGTCGAGGAGGAGAATGCCGGCGACAACCATCCCGAAAGCTTCGGCCGCATGGTCGCCTTCCACGGCCAGATGGGCATGTTCACCCGCGCGCTCACCTATATGCTCAGCCATGGCGCGGATGGCCTGCGCCAGGTCGCCGAGGACGCAGTGCTCAACGCGAATTACGTGCTGCGCAGCCTCGAAGACGTGCTCGATGCCCCGTTCGGCGCGAGTGGCCCGTGTATGCACGAGGCACTGTTCTCGGATCAGGGCTTCGCCGAGGGCATCTCGACGCTCGATCTCGCAAAAGCGCTGATCGACGAAGGATACCATCCGATGACCATGTACTTCCCGCTCGTCGTCCACGGCGCGATGCTGATCGAGCCCACCGAAACCGAGAGCAAGGCCGCGCTCGACCAGTTCATCGGCGCGCTCCGCTCGGTCGCGGAGCGCGCGCGGACGGGAGACCCGAGCCTCCACGCGGCTCCAATCCATGCTCCCAGACGGCGGCTCGACGAGACAGCGGCGGCGAGGAAACCGATCCTCGTCTGGCGCCAAGAGGAAAGCGCCAAGGCGGCGGAATAGATCCTCCCTATTTCGGTGAGGATTCTATGCCCCGATCAGCGGAATCCCCGCCGCCGCCTGCCGCCACAGAAGCAGCGTCAGCGCCGCGTATCCCGTGGCAGCGACCACCAGGATCGCCGCCCGCATCCGGACACGCGCCATGATCAGCAGGCCCGCCAGCGCGGGCATCGCCTGCTGTGCGTGGATGCCGAGGAAATGCGCTATGCGGAGGTCGCCGCCGATCCGGTTCCAGGAGAATAGCGGAATGTCGCTCGCGTGGGCACCGACCGTCGCGCCGCCGTTGGCGCTGATGTAGCCGCCGAGGCTTCCGCCGAGCGCGAAGGTCAGCACGAGGCCGAGGACGACCGCGAGCCGGTAGCCGGGATCGATCCCCGCGATCGGCCGGCGCGCGATCTCCCACGCCATCGGCAGCGTCGTTCCGACGAGCAGCACCGCCGCGACGCCCATCAGCGAGTACATGATTTGGGTCAGCGGCGTGTCGAAGTTGAAATGCGAGGCTTGGCCGTGCGCCCCCTGCCAGCTGATCCACGCCAGCTCGAAGCTCGCCGTGGCGATCAGCATGACAACCGTCGCGCGCATCAGCCGGCTCGCGCGCCGCTCGGGCCGCACCGCGCCGAAGAACCAGGCCATCGTCCCCGCGAACACCGCGATCGAGAGGAAGAATTTGGTCGGCTTGAGCCACACCGAAACATCGCCGATCAGCCGTGCGTCGAGCGCCATCAGCGTCGCGGTGAGCGCGCACCCGACAAGGCTCAGCAGCGCGAAGCCGGCGAGCGCCGGCTGGCGCGCGAACAGCTCGGCGAGCAAGCCCGGCGCGCGCGGGCGCGGCGACGTCGATTCTATAGCGGT
>JACMKH010000251.1 GCA_014380205.1 Sphingomonadaceae bacterium | reverse complement strand
TGCCGGAATCGGTCGCCGGTGACGTGATCGTAGCGGACCTCGGCCACCAGCTCAGTTTTTAGCGGCTGCCACTCCCCGGTCCGCTCATTGCTCCAGCGGCTCGGCCCGCCTGGCGCGTCGCCGGTGAAGCCGGGCGGCTCGATCAGCGCCTCGAGCCGGCGGGTCAGCGCAGGGCGTTCGGCCACCGCGATCCCCGAGGTGAAGCCGACATGATGGAGCAGCCCGGCATCGTCATGGAGACCCAGCAGCAGCGAGCCGACCTCGCGCTTGCCGCTCGCGTAGCGAAAGCCGCCGACCACGCAATCGGCGGTGCGCATCCGCTTGATCTTGCGCATCGCGCGCTCGCCGGGGCGATAGGGCTCGTCGGCGCGCTTGGCGATCACGCCGTCGAGCGCGCCGCCCGTTCCCGCGAGCCATGCCTCGGCGGTCACACGGCGCTCGGTGAAGGGCGACAGGCGCAGCATCGGCGCGGAATACGCGGCGGCGAAGGATTCGAGCGCGGCGCGGCGCTCGGCGAGCGGGCGATCGAGCAGCGCCCCCTCGGCGTCGGTCCACAGGCAATCGAACAGCATCAGCCGCGCGGGCGTTTCGGCGGCTAGCTTGCGGATACGGCTCTCGGCGGGGTGGAGCCGCATCTGGAGCGCCTCGAACGAGAGCGTCGCGCCGACCGGGATGATCAGCTCGCCGTCGACAACGACATCGGCGCCGATCGCCTCGATCGCCGCGACGACCTCAGGGAAGTAGCGCCCGAGCGGCTTGCCCGACTTGGACTGGAGCGACACCGCACCGCGCCGGCTGAACGCGAGGCAGCGGAAGCCGTCCCATTTGGGCTCGAAGCGCCAGCCCGCGCCCTCGGGCAGGCTAGCGACGAGCTTGGCCTCCATCGGCGCGAGCGAGAGATCGGGGAAGGCCATCGAGGGCCCTAACGCGTAACGCCCGCGTAAGTCGCGCGATTGACGCGGCCCCGCGCCTCGGCCAAGCCTTTGGCCGACCGGCAGGAGGGGCCGCCCATGGACCAGACGCATTACTACGACCGCGCCAACCGGCCGGGGCTCGCCTATCGTCATCGCCAGGGGATCGGGCCGACCTTGGTCTTCCTGCCCGGCTACATGTCCGACATGACCGGGACCAAGGCGAGCGCGGTGATGGCCTATGCCGAGGCCGAGAACCGCGCCTGCCTGCTGCTCGACTATGCCGGCTGCGGCGCGAGCGACGGCGTGTTCGTCGAGCAGAAGATCACCCATTGGCGCGACGATGTGATGGATCTCGTCAACGGGCTCGTGCTCGGGCCCGTGGTGCTGATCGGCTCGTCGTTCGGCGGTTGGCTGATGCTGCTCTGCGCGCTCGCCTTCCCCGAGCGGGTCGCGGGGCTGGTCGGCATCGCCGCCGCGCCCGACTTCACCGACTGGGGGTTCAGCCAGGAGGAGAAGCTCACCATCCTGCGCGACGGTCAGCTCGCGCGCCCCTCGGACTATGGCGACGCGCCGCAGGTGACGAGCCGCGCCTTCTTCGAATCGGGCGAGGCCAATCGGCTGCTCGGCATGGAGATCGCGATCGATTGCCCCGTGACCTTGATTCACGGCCAGCAGGATCGCGACGTCCCGTGGGAATATTCGCTCCGGCTCGCGCGCCAGCTGCGTTCATCGCGCGTGCAGCTTCGGCTGGTGAAGGATGGCGACCACCGCCTTTCACGGATCGAGGACATCGCCCGGATGCTCGCCGAGATCGAATGGCTGCTCGAAAGCCTGAGGGCTTGATTGGAGAGCGCCGCACCGGCCCGCACCCCCACCCGGCCTCCCGCAGCGTATCCTGATTGGGAGGCCGGGTGGGGGCGCGGGCCGGCACCGCAACCGAGAATTGGCCTTGGCCAATTCTTAAACAGCCCTGAGGACAGCCTGATTTGAGCCTTGTTCTTTTGCTCGCAGCGCTCCAGCTCGCGCCGCCCGTGGTCGATCCGATCCTCGAGCCGAGCCGCGATCCGCCCCCGGGCGAGGCGAGCGAGATCGCGCTGCCGCCCGAGACGCCTCCGCCTCCATCGCCCCCAACCGCTGAGGAGCTTGCCCGCGCTGCGCGTGAGGCGCGGCTCGAGGCATGCGCG
>JACMKH010000250.1 GCA_014380205.1 Sphingomonadaceae bacterium | reverse complement strand
GGTGCCGGGCTCGATCAGCGGGTGGTGGCAAGCGGCGAGGATGATGTCGCCCGCGGGCGCGGCCTGAACGCGCGCGAGCGCCCCGGAGAGAGCGCGGTCGCTCACGAAGCCCTTCGACCAGTTCCACACCCAGCGCCACTGGAAGCGCGCGGTGGTCTTGAGCGGGACGATCGCGACGCCCGCGATCTCGAGCGGCCGCTCGATCATCCGCTCGATCGCGCCATAGCGCCGATAGGGGGCTAAGAAGCGCGCGAAGGGGTTGAAATAGGGCAGGTCGTGGTTGCCCGGCTCGACCGTGATCGGCCGGCCGAGCGATTCGAGCCAGCGCCCCGCCGCCTCGAACTCGTGGCTGCGCGCGCGCATCGTGAGATCGCCCGTGACGACGATCGCGTCGGGCGTTTCGGCGCGCGCGACGGCGGCGAACCAGTCGAGCGCGGCGCGGTCCTCGGCGCCGAAGTGGAGATCGGAGACGTGGAAGAGGCGGGGCATTGGGGGACAACCGATGACGGGCAGCTAGGCTCCCCTCTCCCCTTGCGGGAGAGGGATACGCAAGCTTAGCAGCTTGCTGCCTAGCTGAAGTTGGGAGAGGGGTCGCGAGCCGCAGGCGAGCTTGCCGCGCGGCGGCAAAACGCGGAGCCACGCTCGCCTTCGGCTTCGCTCTGCACCCCTCACCCTCCCACCGCTTCGCGGCGGGCCCCTCCCTCTCCCGCAAGGGGAGAGGGGTTTCAACCCAAGGCCCGCGCGATTAGCATCGCAGTCGAAGCGTCGAACCCCGCCGCCTCTTCCTCCCCGATGGCCTTCGCGATCTCCTTGCCGAGTTCCACCCCGAACTGATCGAATGGGTTGATGCCGAGCAGCGTCGCGTTGGCGAAGGTGCGGTGCTCGTAGAAGGCGATCAGCGCGCCGAGGGCGGCCGGGTCGAGGCGGTCGAGCAGGATGGTCGAGGAGGGGCGGTCGCCGGGGTAGTCACGCGCCAAATCCTCGCTCGCGCTCCCCCTCATGAGGGCCGCGCCCTGGGCGAAACAGTTGGTCAGCAACGCGCGGTGGTGGGCTTCGTCGAGCGCATGGCCAGGCTCGGCGACCGCGACGAACTCGACAGGGACGAGATGCGTGCCCTGATGGAGCAGCTGGAACATCGCGTGCTGCGCGTCGGTGCCGACGCCGCCCCAGACGATCGGCGCCGAGGGGCAGCTGAGCGGCTCGCCCGCCGCGGTGACGCGCTTGCCGTTGGATTCCATCTCGAGCTGCTGGAGATAGGAGGGGAGCAGCCGCAGCCGCTCGTCGTAGGCGAACACCGCGCGCGTCTCGGCGCGGCGCGCCTGGGCGTAGTAAAGGTCCGCTAAGGCGGCGAGCACGGGGGCGTTGGCGGCGAAGGGCGCGAGGCGGAAATGGCGGTCCATCGCCGCGCCGCCCTCGAGCAGCTCCTCGAAGCCCTGCCAGCCGAGCGCGAGCGCGGCGGGAAAGCCGATCGACGACCATAGCGAATAGCGCCCGCCGACGCTCTCGGCGAAGGGCAGGATGCGCGTGTCGTCGATTCCGAAGGCGGCCGCGCGATCGGGCGCGGCGGTCAGCGCGATGGTGCGGCCATAGGGATCGGCGACGCCCGCCTCCTCCATCCAGGCGAGCGCGCTCGCGGCGTTGAGCATCGTCTCGGAAGTGGTGAAGCTCTTCGAGGCGATGACGAGCAACGTTGCGTGCGGATCGAAGGTCGCGAACACCTCGTCGAGCGCCGCGCCGTCGACGTTGGAGACCACCGCGACATCGTACCGCCCCATCTCGCGCCCGAGCGCGTCGATCAGCAGCTCGGGGCCGAGCGCCGATCCGCCGATGCCGAGATGGAGGACATGGCCGATCGCGCCGAACGCGCCCGCCTCGATCGCGTCGATCAGCGCCCGCATCCGGGCGTGAAGGCCTCGCGCACGGGCGACGCTCTCGGG
>JACMKH010000249.1 GCA_014380205.1 Sphingomonadaceae bacterium | reverse complement strand
TGATGCGCATGGGTGATCGCGATCGCGAGCGCGTCGGCGGCGTCGGGCCCCGCGATCGCCGCCCCGGGCAGCAGCCGCGCGACCATCGCATGGACCTGCGCCTTGTCGGCGCTTCCTGTTCCGACCACCGCCTTCTTGACGAGCCGCGGCGCATATTCGTCGATCGCGATCCCGGCCTGCGCGAGGCACAGCATCAGCGCGCCGCGCGCCTGGCCGAGCTTGAGGGTCGACTGCGCGTTGACGTTGACGAACACCTCCTCGACCGCCGCGCTGTCGGGCGTGTGTTCGGCGAGCACCGCGCCGAGCCCCTCGGCGAGCGTGACTAGCCGATCGGGCAGAGCCTGCCGCGCGTCGGTCGCGATCCGTCCGTTGGCGACGTGCGACAGCCGGTTGCCCTCGGCCGCGATGACCCCCCAGCCCGTGCAGCCGAGGCCGGGATCGATACCGATGAGCCGCGCGGCTATGCTAGCTTCTCCGCGACTTCGTCGGGCACGTCGTAATTGCCCCAGACGGTCTGGACGTCGTCGTCGTCGTCGAGCTGGTCGAGCAGGCGGAACAGCTTCTCCGCATCGCCCTCCTCGACCGTCACCTCGACCGAGGGCCGGAACGCGAGCCTGGCGCTCTCGGGCTCGCCGAGCGATTGCTCGAGCGCGACCGCGACGCTGTGGAGGTCCTCTGCGGCGGTCCAGATTTCGTGGCCCTCGTCGTCCGATTGCAGATCCTCGGCGCCCGCATCCATGGCGGCTTCGAGGATCGTATCCGCGTCGCCCGCCCCGGCTGCGTAGGTGATCAGCCCGCGCCGCTCGAAGCCGTGGGAGACCGAACCCGATTCACCGAGGTTGCCGCCGTTCTTGGAGAAGATGGTGCGCACACTGCTCGCGGTGCGGTTGCGGTTGTCGGTGAGCGCCTCGACGATCAGCGAGACGCCGCCCGGGCCGAAGCCCTCGTAGCGGATCTCCTCGTAATTCTCGGCGTCCCCGCCGACCGCCTTGTCGATCGCGCGCTGGATATTGTCCTTGGGCATCGACTGCGCCTTGGCGGCGTTGACCGCGAGCCTGAGCCGCGGGTTCATGTCGGGATCGGGCGCGCCCGATTTGGCCGCGACGGTGATCTCGCGGCTGAGCTTGGAAAAGGCCGCCGAGCGCTTCTTGTCCTGCGCGCCCTTGCGGTACATGATGTTCTTGAACTTGCTGTGGCCGGCCATGCGCCGCGGCTGCCTCGATCATTGCGGGAATAACGCCCGTCTAGCCGCCCGCGCGCGCGGCTTCAACGAGCTTGACCGCCGTCCCCGAGGCCGAGACCATCAGCATCGATCCGGTCTCGCCCATCACCTCGTAGTCGAGATCGACCCCGATCACCGCGTCTGCCCCCGCCTCCTCGGCCTCGGCGACGAGATCGCGCAGCGCCTCCTCGCGCGCGCGGCGGAGCGCGCCCTCATAGGCCCCCGAGCGCCCGCCGATCACGTCGCGGACCTTGGCGAGGAAATCGACGAACACATTAGCCCCGATGATCGCCTCGCCCGTGACGATTCCGCAATAGCGGGCGACGGGGCGGCCTTCGACGTGGGAGGTGGTGGTGACGATCACGGGCGGGCTCCTCCTGGATGTTAAGCCGCGATCCTAGCCAATTCTGGCGGCCTATTCGAGCCCCAGCGCCGCCTTGTAGACCTCGAGCAGCGCCTCGGCCTCCTGCCGGTCGCTGCGGTCCATCCGCCTCAGCCGCACGATCGCGCGCATCGTCCTGGTGTCGTAGCCGGTCGCCTTGGCCTCCGAATAGACGTCGCGGATGTCGTCGGCCATCCCCTTCTTCTCCTCCTCGAGCCGCTCGATACGCTCGATGAAGAGCTTGAGCTGCTCCGAATGGATCGCGGCTTCGGCCATGATTCGTCGTCTCCTGAGGGATGCGGGGAGCGTGGCGCTCTAGCGGCGCGGGGCGGGGGATCAAGGGCGGGGCGGAGGGCGCTGGGGGCGAAAGTACACTCAAAGTACAGCCCAAGGATGCTGGAAACCCGTCCTATTGACATCTCATACGATGTCACATTATATGCGACATGCTCCGTGCCGTGCTCGACACATCGGTGATCGTGTCCGCGCTGCGGAGCGCGAGCGGGGCAAGCAACGCTTGTCTGCGGCTCGTCGCGGAGGAACGGATCAGGCCGTTGGTCACGACGGCGCTGTTCCTCGAGTATGAGGCCGTGCTGCTTGGGCCCGAGCAGCGGCTGGCGCATGGGCTGACGCCCGAGAAGGTCGAGAGCTTTCTCGCCGCGCTGGCAAGCGCGAACGAGGCGGTCGAGGTCAGTTTTCAATGGCGTCCGCAGCTCGCGGACCCCAACGACGAGATGGTGCTCGAAGCCGCGGTGAACGGAAGGGCGGATCGGCTGGTGACGTTCAACCTCAGGCATTTCGAACGCGCGGCGCGCCGTTTCGGCATCGCGGTGCGGCGGCCGGGCGACCTTTTGGAGGAGATGCGATCGTGACCAGGGCAGCCTATCCGCTCAAGCTCCCGCACTCGATCAAGGAGGCCGCGCGGCGGCTGGCGCGGGAGGACGGCGTTTCGCTCAACCAGTGGATCGCGGTCGCGGTAGCCGAGAAGGTGGGCACGATCGACACCGCCGCCGATTTCCTCCGCCGCCGCGCGGGCTACGCGAGGCCCGGCGATCTGCTGCCGTTTCTTCGCGGTGCGCCCGACGCGCCGCCGGAGGAGGGGGATCAAGTCAAGGGGCGATAAGGCCTCACAGAATCGCTCGATGCAAAGTGGCTGATGTCAGTACGCCGGGATGTTTCAATTCGAAGCTCACCCATTCCGCGCCACGCTCTCCTCCATCCGCCGCACCTGCTCCGGCGTCGCCTCCCCCTGAAATCGCGCCTTCCACTCCCCGAACGGCATTCCGTAGATCGCCTCCCTCGCCTCGTCCCGCTCCATCAGCCGCCCATGCGCCTCGCTCGCCTCGGCGATCCAGTCGGCGAGGCAGTTGCGGCAGAAGCCGGCGAGGCCCATCAGATCGATGTTCTCGGCGTCGCTTCGGTGGCGCAGGTGCGCGACGAGGCGGCGGAAGGCGTCGGCGGCGACCGCGTCGGTGACCTCGGGCATGATCTTGTGCTCGCGCATGGCGCGCCCTTTCGCGGTTGAACGCTCATGCCAAGCTAGTAGGACGCGGGGCTGATGGAAATCCCCAAGCGACGCGGGTAATGGTCGCGCGGTCGCTAATCGGCTCTGCGAGCCGAGCGCGTCTGGCGACGCGCACCCACCCCCTACCCCTCCCTTTCAGGGAGGGGGGACAAAGGAAGCCCCGTGGCGCTCGACATCGCTCCCCGCGCGCGCAAAGTCCGCATCCTCGCGACGATCGGGCCGGCGAGCCGCGATCCGGCGATGCTGCGCAAGCTGTGGCTGGCGGGGGCCGACGCCTTCCGGATCAACATGAGCCACGGCGCGCACGCCGAGCATCGCACGACGATCGCGGCGATCCGCGCGATGGAGCGCGAGATCGGGCGGCCGATGACGATCCTCGCCGATCTCCAGGGGCCCAAGCTGCGCGTCGGCGAATTCGCGGGGGGGCGCGTCGAGCTCAAGCCCGGCGCGAAATTCACGCTCGACAGCGACCCCGCGCCGGGGAGCGCCAGGCGCGTCGGGCTCCCCCATCCCGAGATTTTCGCGGCGGTCGAGCCCGGCGCGCGGCTGCTGCTCGACGACGGCAAGCTCGCGCTCCGCGTCACCGCGATGCGCGGCGGGCGGATCGAGACCGAGGTCGAGGTCGGCGGGCCGCTGTCGGATCACAAGGGGCTCAACCTTCCCGACGTCATCGTCCCGCTCGCCGCGCTCACCGAGAAGGATGTGTCCGATCTCGCCTTCGCGCTCGACGAGGGGGTCGACTGGGTGGCGCTGTCGTTCGTCCAGAAGCCCGAGGATGTGGCGGAGGCGCGCAAGCTGATCGGCGGCAAGGCGGCGCTGCTCGCCAAGATCGAGAAGCCCGCCGCGATCGCGCGGATCGACGAGATATTGGAGGTCGCCGACGCGGTGATGGTCGCGCGCGGCGATCTCGGCGTCGAGCTGCCGCCCGAGCGCGTGCCGCCCTTGCAGAAGCAGATCGTCGAGAAAGCGCGCCGGCTCGGCCGCCCCGTGGTGATCGCGACGCAGATGCTCGAATCGATGATCAAATCGCCGACGCCGACGCGCGCCGAGGTCTCCGACGTCGCGACCGCGGTCAACGACGGCGCCGATGCGATCATGCTCTCGGCCGAAAGCGCGGCGGGCGACTGGCCCGAGGAAGCGGTCAAGATGATGGACAGGATCGCGGTCGCGGTCGAGGCCGATCCGAGCCATTTCGCGCGCGTCCATTTCACCGAGACGCGGCCCGATCCGACGACCGCCGACGCGCTCGCCGACGCGGCGGAGGAGATCGCGCGCACCGTCTCGGCGGCGGCGATCATTTGCTTCACGCTGTCGGGATCGACCGCGCGCCGCGTCGCGCGCGAGCGCCCCTCGGTGCCGCTGCTCG
>JACMKH010000248.1 GCA_014380205.1 Sphingomonadaceae bacterium | reverse complement strand
TCGAAGCGGAGCGAGGCGACGCGCTCGCCCGCGCCGCGGCAGCATAGGCCGAGGGCGGCAGCGCGGCCTCGCCCGATGAGATTGCGTGGCGCTGGGGGTTGAGCGTCGCGTCGAGCCAGTCGTGCCAGACCAGCGCCGAGCCGCTCAACGAGACCGGGATCAGCAGGATGAGCAGCAGCAGCCCAAGCCACTTGTGGATCTGGAACCAGACTCTTCTCAGGCTGAGGCGATTGGCCGCCATACGAACCCCCGGTTGTCGAGCGCCGCCGATCGCACGAACGCTATTGCAAGTCAATCGCAAATTAGGCGTCAGCCCAGCGCCGGAGCAGATTATGATAGACACCGGTGAGCTGGATCACCGCCGCGTCGTCCTGGCCTCGATCTGCCGCCACCGCCTGGACCGCGCTGTCGAGATCGAACAGCAGCTGCCGCGCGCCGTCGTCGCGCACCATGCTCTGCACCCAGAAGAAACAGGCGACGCGCTCCCCCCGCGTGACCGGCTCGACGCGATGGAGGGTCGACGCCGGATAGAGCAGCAGCGACCCCGCGGCGAGCCTGGCCGACTGAACGCCGAAGCGGCCCTCGACGACCAGTTCGCCACCGTCGTAGCTCGCGGGATCGGCGAGGAAGAGCGTCGCCGAAAGGTCGCTCCTGATCCGGAAGTCGGAGCCGCGCTGGATGCGAATCGCGTTGTCGACATGCGTGCCGAAGGCGTCGCCGGGCGCGTAGCGGTTGAACAGCGGCGGAAAGATCTTGAACGGCAGCGCGGCGGCGATGAACAGCGGCGCGCGCCCGAGCGCGTCGAGCACGAGCCCGCCCGCTTCGCGCGCCTCGGCCGAAAGCTCGGGAAGCTGCGCGTTGCGCTTGGCGAGCGCCGACTGGCGCCCCGAGGTCGCGTTGCCGTCGATCCATTGCGCGCCATCGATGATCGCGCGCACGCGCGCCACCCCCTCGGCGTCGAGCACGCCGGGGATCTCGATCATCATGCCGCCGCGCCCCGCTTCATCGGGTCACGCTAGCCCAGTCAAAAGCTGTAGAACAGGCTGAGCACCGCCGAGGCCGATTCGCCCGGCGTCGCCCAGCCCCCCGAGATCGCGCCCGTGGTTGTGCTGACGTTGTTGCGGACATTGGTGTAATAGCGCTCATCGGTGAAGTTCTGGATGTTGAGCTGCGCGGTGACGCCATTGCCAAACGTGTAGCCGACGAAGGCGCGATGGATCAGGAAATCGTCGGCGCGGAACTGGCGCGTGACGATGCCATTGACCAGCACCTGGTTGTTGAGCGCGAAGCTGCCCTGATAGGTGAAGCCGTAGCCCAGCTCGAGCCCGAAGGGCAGGCGGTAGGTGGTGAACAGGCTGCCCGAATGGCGCGGCGTCTGGAGCAGGTCCTGCCCCGCCTGCGGATCGGGGATCGCGGCGCTGTTGGCGCAGCCCGTGGTTCCCGGATTGGTGAGGCACGTGTCCGAGACGCTCTGCAGCACCTCGCCGTCGAGGTAGGTGTAATTGGCGAAGATCGTCAATGCGGGCGTGACGTTGCCCGCCGCGCCGAGCGCGATCCCGTCAACGCGCGCGCGCCCGTCGAGCACCTGCAAGGTCGGGTTTATCGGGTCGTTCGAGGGAACGCGGAAGTTGCTCCGCAGATTGCGGAAAATCGCAGCGGTAAGCTGGAGCTGGTCGTCAAGCACATCGGCCTTGACGCCAACCTCATAGGTTTCGGCGCGCTCGGGCGCGACGTCGCAGAAGTTGATGAAGGTCGGCGTGCCGAAGGTCCCGCTCGTGCAGCCGAGCCGCACCGTCGCCGAGGAGGGCGTGCGCGAATTGGCGTAGGCCGCGTAGATGCTCATGCTCTCGGCGGGCTTGAACACGCCGCCGAAGCGCCATGAGAAGAGATTTTCGTCGCTGATCTGGGGCGTAAGCGTCACCGGCAAGATTCCCGGCGGGATGTCGCCATAGCCGATATTGACGAACTCGGCGTGGTTGCTCTCGTAGCGCACGCCGCCGTTGAGCTCGAACATCGGCCCAAGCTCGAGCGTGTCGAATGCGTAGACCGCGCGGTTGCGCGTCTCGCTGCGCGATCGGCCCGTGGTCGTGAGGTTGACCGGGCCGGTGTAGAAGCTGTCGAGGTTGGACAGGTCGATCGGCGGGACCGAGGCGACCGGCGTGCGGTCGGCGTTGCGCAGCAGCAGCGCTGAGGTGATGTCGTAGTCCTCCCAGCTCAGCGAGCCGCCGACGACGAGCGTGTTGCGCACCGCGCCCGGCGCGCCCGAGACGATGCGCAGATCGGTCAGGGTGTGGAGCAGCTGGTTCTCCTGGTCGCGCGAGACGCCGCGCGGCGAGGCCGTGCCGGGCTGAAAGAAGCCCGGCGCGACTGTGACGGTTGCGCCGTTCACCCCCGCGACGGGGCAAGGCAGCCCCGTGGTCGAATCGCCGTTGGCGCCGATCGGCTGGAGCCCTGTCGTCGAGAGGCAGAACACGCCCTGCGGCGCGCTGGTCTGGCTGTACTGGCCGACGCGCTGCCAGCGCGTGAGGTTGCGCACCGAGACCTGCTCGTCGAAGGCATGGCGGAAGATCATCGTCAGCCGGTCGACGTTGGTCTCCTGCTCGTCGAGGTTGACGATGCCGAAGTAGTCGCTGTCGTCGACCTCCTCGAGCGGGCCGTCGTTGATCAGGCTCTTGTAATAGGGGACGCCATAGATCGGCGTGTTGTCGTCGCGCTGATGGGCATAGGCAAAGGTCAGGCTGGTCGGCCCGCCGACGCCCAGCGTGATCGAGGGCGCGACCCCCCAGCGCTCGTAGCGCTCTACATCGCGTCCGGGGACCTGGTTGCGATGGACCATCGCGTTGATGCGCACCGCGATCAGCGGGTTGATGCGGTGGTTCGAATCGATCGCGCCGCGATAGTAATTGTCGGTGCCGATCCCCGCCTGGAGGATGGTGAGATCGTCGGGCTGGGGGAGCTTGGAGACGAGGTTGATCGTGCCGCCGACCGAGCCTGATCCGTTGAACACCGAATTGGCGCCGTTGTAGACCTCGATCTGCTGGAGGTTGAACGGATCGGTGCGGCTGTACTGCGCGCTATCGCGGACGCCGTCGAGTGTGATGTCGTTGTTGGCCGAATAGCCGCGCAGGTTGATCGAGTCGCCATAGCCGCCGCCGCCCTCGCCCGCGCCGAAGGTGATGCCGGGGATGGTGCTCAGCGCGTCGCGCAAGGTGAGCAGGTTCTGCTTGCGCAGCGTCTGGTCGGAGATGATCGTGATCGTCTGCGGCGTGTCGAGCAACGGCGCAGTCGCGCGCGGCGATTCGAGCTCGAGCTCATAGCGCTCGCCGATCACGAGGATCGAAGGGTCGTCGGTGCGGCGAGCCGGCTCCTGATCGGCGGCGTCAACGGCGTCCACCGCGTCGGCGGCGAGCGCGGGCTGCGCGAACGCGCCAACGCAGCCGAGCGCGAGAAAGGCGGCCGACGGATTGACCGCGCGGAGATGCTTCACCTGGTGTGCCCCTGCAAGGTCGCTTGGAGGCGACTGATCCGCTATTGCGAGGCATTCGCAGACTGTCAATGGGCGAGGGGGTTCCGATGCCGATCGTGCGGACGCAGCCGCGCGTGAACGGCCGCAGGGGCGCCGCTGCCGAGCCCATTGCGATTTTCCGCAAGAAGCTTCTCGCGGCCAAAGCGGCAACGTCGTTTCCATGAGGCGCTCGCCAGAGCGATGAACCGACTCCTCTCGCGGTAACGCTGGCTATCGGATATACGCGGCGAATGGCGTCGAATCCTGGGGGATGAGCGCATGACAGGCATCGGAATGAATCCCGAGGGCGAGCTATTCCGCGCGACGAGCTCGCGACGGGCGGAGGGTAAGCCCGGTGGATCGGCAATGCTCGGCGACTGGCAATTCGTGCGAGGTCGGGAAGCGGCGACGCGGTCGCACACGGAGCGCGATGCGGCTGATGCGGTGAGGACGCCGGATCCACAGCCGATGGCCGATTTCCCGGCGGCGATCGATCTCGCGTCGCTCGACGGCGGCAACGGCTTCCGCCTCGACGGCATCGATCGGTACGACGCGAGCGGTCGCTCGGTCTCCTCGGCGGGCGACGTCAATGGCGACGGCTTCGACGACATCATCATCGGCGCGAGCGGCGCCGCTCCGGGCGGGGTCGGGTACACCGGCCAGAGCTATGTGGTGTTCGGCAAGGCGGCCGGATTTACCGCGAGCCTGGATTTGGCCGCGCTCGACGGCAGCGACGGCTTCCGCATCGACGGCATTGATCCGTCCGACCAGTGCGGCGTCTCGGTCTCCTCGGCGGGCGACGTCAACGGCGACGGCTTCGACGACATCGTCATCGGCGCCTATGGCGGCGATCCGGGCGGCGACACCAACGCGGGTGAAAGCTATGTCGTGTTCGGACATGCGGGCGGGTTCGCTCCAAGGCTCGATCTCGCGACGCTCGACGGGATCAACGGCTTCCGCGTCGAGGGTATCGATGCGTTTGACCGAAGCGGCTATTCGGTCTCCTCGGCGGGGGACGTCAATGGCGACGGCTTCGACGACATCATCATCGGCGCGCACGGCGCTAACCCGGGCGGGGCCGCGTACGCCGGCCGGAGCTATGTGGTGTTCGGCAGGCCGGGCGAGTTCGCGGCGAGCCTGGATCTCGCCAGCCTCGACGGGACCAACGGCTTTGGCATCGACGGAATCGCTGCGCGCGACTTCAGCGGCTGGTCGGTGTCCGCGGCGGGCGATGTCAACGGCGACGGCCTCGACGATATCACCATCGGCGCATTTGGCGGCGATCCGGACGGCTACAGCTATGCCGGAGAGAGCTATATTATGTTCGGCAAGTCCGGTGGATTTGCCGCGGATTTCGATCTCGTTATGCTCGATGGAACCAACGGCTTCCGCCTCGACGGCATCGACGGGTTCGACCGCAGCGGAATCTCGGTTTCTTCAGCCGGGGACGTAAATGGCGACGGCTTCGACGACATCGTTATCGGCGCCGATGGCGCCTATCGAGGCAGCAAACACTTCGCGGCGGGCGAGAGCTATGTCGTGTTCGGCAAGGCGGGCGGGTTTGCCCCGCGCCTCGATCTCGCCCGCCTTGACGGAACAAATGGCTTCCGCCTGGAAGGCATCGACCGCGACGATCGCAGCGGTGGTGCGGTCTCCGCAGCAGGCGATGTCAATGGTGATGGCTTCGATGACATCATTGTCGGCGCCGACAACGGCGATCCGGGCGGCGACAGCAACGCCGGCGAAAGTTATGTCGTGTTCGGACATGCGGAGGGGTTCGCTCGAAGGCTCGATCTCGCGACGCTCGACGGCGCCAATGGCTTTCGCATCGACGGCATCGACGCGGGCGATTTCAGCGGGCGCTCTGTTTCCACGGCGGGCGACGTCGATGGCGACGGCTTCGACGACCTCCTCATCGGCGCCTATGGCGGCGATCCGGGCGGCGACACCAACGCGGGCGAGAGCTATGTCGTGTTCGGCCGCGCGCCAATCATCGCGGTCAAGCGGATCGGCTCGGATGCCGACCAAGCGATCCGCGGCGGCGAACTCGACGATACGCTGGGCGGACGCGGCGGCGACGATCTGCTTGTCGGCGGCGGCGGCGGCGACAGACTGTTCGGCGGCTTCGGGACCGACACGCTGAAAGGCGGGGGCGGTGACGACCGGCTGATCGTGTCCACGGGCCGGGATGCGATCAAGGGCAATGCCGGCGCGGACGTGTTCGCGCTAGCGGACGCTCTCGGCAGCGCCGAGCGCGCCCGGATAAACGACTATCTGAGCGGCACCGACGTGTTCGAGATCGACGCGGCCGACTTCGGCGGGGGGCTTGCGGAGGGGCCGCTAAGCTCCGACGCGTTCCGCGCCAACCTATCAGGCACGGCCAAGGACGCCGAGGATCGCTTCATCTACGATACCGACAGCGGCAAGCTGTTCTACGACGCGGACGGGACCGGCGCGGGCGAGGCCGTGCTGCTCGTCAGGCTGAGCGGCGCGCCGGCGATCGACGCGGGCGATTTCATCATCGTCTGAGCCGGCGCCGCAAATCGATCATTTGGTCGCGTTCGGCGCGATCACCCGCTCGAACAGCCACACGCGAATGGCGCTTGCGAGATTGGGCGGATTGGCCGCCTCGATCCGCTCGGCGTCGATCCGCGCAACGAGCGCGCTGAGCGGCAGTTCCAGCTCGGAGGCCGCGCGCTCGAGCCCCGCCCAGAAGACGGGCTCGAGACTAACCGAAGTCGGGTGCCCCGCGATCGTCACCGAGCGCTTGACGGGTCCCCCGGCCATCGGCCGCTCCGCGTCAATACATATGCTGGCCGCCGTTGAGCGACAGCGTCGATCCCGTGACGAAGCCGCCCTCCTCGGCGCACAGGAACGCGACGCCGCGCGCGATTTCGTCGGCCTGGCCGAGCCGACCGACCGGGATCTTGGCGACGATCTTCTCGAGCACGGCCTCGGGAACCGCCGCGACCATGTCGGTGTCGATATAGCCCGGCGCGATCGCGTTGACCGTGACGCCCTTCTTGGCGCCCTCCTGCGCGAGCGCCTTGGTGAAGCCGTGGATGCCCGATTTGGCGGCGGCGTAGTTGACCTGGCCATATTGCCCCGCCTGGCCGTTGATCGAGCCGATGTTGACGATCCGCCCCCAGCCGCGCTCGACCATGCCGGGGAAGCACGCCTTGGCCATGTTGAAGCAGCCGCCGAGGTTGATCCGGATGACATCGTTCCAGTCGTCGAAGCTCATCCGCGCGAGCGTCCCGTCGCGCGTGATCCCCGCGTTGTTGACGAGCACGTCGACCGGCCCGAGCTCCTCGGCGACCTTGGCGCAGCCCGTCTGGCACGCATCGTAATCGCCGACATCCCATTTGTAGGACTTAATCCCGGCGCGCTCGGTGAAGGCGTTCGCCTTCTCCTCGTTGCCCGCGTAGTTCGCGGCGACGGTCATCCCCATGTCCTTGAGCGCAAGGCTGATCGCCTCGCCGATGCCGCGGGTTCCTCCGGTCACGATCGCGATTCGGGCCATGGCTGCTCTCCTGTTGTTTTCAGCGACGGAGTAGCAGCGCGCCGGCGCGGCGCAAGTTCCCGTGAGCGGCATGCATGCCGCCCCGCCCAAAAAGCATCGGCAAGCTGCCGTTAAGCACCCGCGTAAGGGTATTATTAGCCGAACCGCGGCTAGGGAGCCGGCATGCGGGCGGCGCTCAGACAGGATTCGGACGCGGACGTTCGGCGCGCGGCGTCATGGTGGACGCTGCTCGGGCTGGTCTCGAGCGACAACCCCTTCAACGTGGAGGCGCAGGCCTCGCGCATCGCGCGGCTCGCGAGCGTCTGGCCGATGGTGATCATCGCCGAGTTCCTTGGCTGCGGCGTCACGCTGATGATGCTGTTCCAGAACGGCGACACCGGCGGTTTCCTCGCCGCGGGGCTGCTCGCGGGCGGGATATTGCTCGTCAGCCTGCTGTTCTGGCTCGCGCTCGGCAGTCGCGTTTTCAAGCAGCTGCGCCCGCACCTCCAGACGCGCATCTTCCTCGCGCTCGCGATCGCGCTCGGCGCGGCGCTGACCATGATGGGCGGGCATGGCGCGACGATCGAGAGCCAGGCGGGGATGCTGCTCTGCATCGTCGCGCTGGGCGGCGCGTGCGTCGTGATCGTCGCCGCGCTCGCCCCCGTCCAGGCGGCGATGCTCGCCTTCGCGACGAGCGGCGTCGTCGCGCTGCTGTTCACCGCCGACAGCCTCGCCTTCTCGAGCATGGCGCTGACGCTGCTGCTCTGCCTCGCGCTGGTTTCGGTCAAGCTCGCGCGCTGGGACCTCGCGGCGATGGTCCGCCAGCTCGAGGGCGAGGCGCAGAGCGTGCGCGCGAGCCGGCTGCTCGCCGAGTTCGAGGAGAACGGCACGGGCTGGTTCTGGGAAACCGACCGCCACGGCAACATCGCCTATATCTCGGCCAAGCTCGCCAAGGCGATCGGCAAGACTCCCGAGGCGATCGTCGGCCATCCGCTCCCCGATCTCGTCCAGACCGACGACGCCGACAAGGGCGAGCGCACGCTCGGCTTCCACATGTCGACGCGCACCGCTTTCTCCGAAATCCCCTTGCGCGCGGCGATCGCGGACGAGGAGCGCTGGTGGTCGATAAGTGGTCGCCCGGTGATCGACGATTACGGCCATTTCCGCGGCTTCGTCGGCAGCGGCACCGACTTGACCGAAATGCGCCGCTCGGAGGCCGAGGTCACCCGTCTCGCGCGCAACGATCCGCTCACCGGGCTCGCCAACCGCGTCGAGATGCGGCGCACGCTCGATCAGGCGATCAGCGACCCGCTCGGCAAGGAGCGCCGCCCCGCGCTGTTCCTGCTCGATCTCGACCGCTTCAAGAGCGTCAACGACACGCTCGGCCATCCCGTCGGCGACCAGCTCCTGAAGCTCGTCGCACAACGGCTCGAGCGCGTGGTCGGCGCGCAGGGCCGCGTCGGCCGGCTCGGCGGCGACGAGTTCAAGGTCGTGCTGCCCGATCTGAGCAACCGTGAGAAGCTCTCCGAGATCGCGCGCGCGATCATCGCCTCGCTGTCGCAGCCCTATATGATCAACGGCTCGACCGTGACGATCGGCGCCTCGGTCGGCGTCGCGGTCGGGCCCTTCGATGGCGCCACCTCGGACGCGCTGATCCGCAACGCCGATCTCGCGCTCTACGCCGCCAAGGCCGACGGGCGCGGCGTCCACCGCTTCTACGAAGCCAAGATGCACGAGAACGCCGACGAGCGCCGCATGCTCGAGGCCGATCTCAGGCGCGCGCTTGCCGAGGGCGGGCTCCATCTCGCCTATCAGCCCGTGGTCAGCACGGCGGACACGCGCATCGTCGGCTTCGAGGCTCTGGTGCGCTGGAACCACCCCACGCGGGGCCCCGTCTCGCCCTCAACCTTCATTCCGATCGCCGAGGACATCGGGCTGATCGAGCAGATCGGCGAATGGGTGTTGCGCACCGCGTGCCACGAGGCGGCGGGCTGGCCGCGCAAGGTTCGCGTCGCGGTCAACGTCTCGCCGATCCAGTTCGCCAATCCCCAGCTCGCCACGGTCGTCGCCAACGCGCTCGCCGCCTCGCAGCTCGATCCCGAGCGGCTCGAGCTCGAGATTACCGAGGGCGTGTTCCTCAACGAGGGCGTCGACACCGACGCGCGCTTCGATCAGCTCAAGGGCCTCGGCGTCAGGCTCGCGCTCGACGATTTCGGCACCGGCTATTCGTCGCTCGGCTATCTGAAGAAGGCGCCGTTCGACAAGATCAAGATCGACCAGAGCTTCGTCCGCGGCGCGGCGGTCAAGGGCAACCGCAACTCGGCGATCATCAAGGCGATCGTCGCGCTCGCCGAGTCGCTCAACATGGAAACCACCGCCGAGGGCGCCGAGACCCACGACGAGATCGAACTGATACGTTCGTTGGGATGTTCACACATCCAGGGCTTCATCTACGGCAAGCCGCAGCCCGCCGCCGAAACGCGCGAGCGGCTGCTCGCCGAAGAGGGCGAGGCCGGGACCGAGGGCTTCAAGACGAGCCGCGCGCCCCGCGCCATGATGCTGCGGCTTGCCTCGCTGACCGTCGACGGCAAGAGCCACACCGTGCGCATCCGCAACATCTCGGCGGGCGGCGCGCTGATCGAGGGCGTCGGCGACATCGCCGAGGATACGCCAGTCAATATCGAGATCAGCGAGGGCCGGACGGTCGCGGCGGTGGTGCGCTGGTCCGCCGAGGACCGCTTCGGGCTCAAGTTCAACGAGGAGATCAACCCCGCCCAGGTCACCGCCCAGCCCCAGCGCTCGCAAATTCGCCGGCGGGCGTTCGGGCAGGCGGCCTAGATCCAGCCGCCCAGTTCTCGCCGCACCAGCGTCTCCAGCATGTCGAGCCCGATCGCGCTGTCGTTGAGGCAGGGGAGATAGGCGAAAGCCTCGCCGCCCGCGGCGAGGAAGCTCTCGCGGCCGCGGATCGCCAGCTCCTCGAGCGTCTCGAGGCAATCGGCCGAGAACCCGGGCGCGACCACCGCGATCCTTCGGATGTCGCGCTGGGGAAGCGCGCGGAGCAGGTCGTCGGTCGCGGGCTCGAGCCATTTGGCGCGGCCGAAGCGCGACTGGAAGGCGGTGAAGATCGGCCGGCCGAGCGCCTCGCCGAGCAGCCGCGCGGTTTTTTGGCACTGGCAGTGGTAAGGGTCGCCGAGCTCGAGCGTGCGGCGCGGCATGCCGTGGAAGCTCGCGACCAGCGCCTGAGGCGCGAAATCGAGCGCGCCGAGCGACGCCTCGACCGAGGCGGCGAGCGCACCGATATAGGCGGGATCGTCGTGATAGGGCGGGAGCATGCGGATCGCGGGCCGCCAACGCAGCGTCGCGAGCTCCCCCTCGACCTTGTCCGCCACGCTCGCGGTCGTCGCGCCGCAATATTGCGGGTAGAGCGGCGCGATCAGAATGCGGTCGCAGCCCGCCGCGATCATCGCGTCGAGCGTGACGCCGATGCCGGGGCGGCCATAGCGCATCGCGTGGCGGACGATGATCGCCTCGCCGAGCGCGGCCTGCATTGCCTCGGCCTGGGCCCTGATGATCACCGCGAGCGGCGAGCCCGCCTCGGTCCAGATCTGGCGATAGGCCGCCGCGGACTTGCGCGGTCGCGTGCGCAGCACGACGCCGTGGAGGATCGGCTGCCAGAGCGCCGGAGGGATCTCGATCACGCGCCGATCGGAGAGAAACTCGGCGAGATAGGCGCGCACCGCTTGCGGCGTCGGCGCGTCGGGTGTGCCAAGGTTGACGAGCAGCACGCCGACGCGCGGCGGCGCGATGTCGGGATGGAAATCGGGCTTGTCGGTCACGCGGCGTCGCCGCCGCCCAGCACGACGTCGCCAACGACGAAGGGGAGCCGGCGCAGCCGCTGGCCGTTCGCCGCGAACACCGCGTTGC
>JACMKH010000247.1 GCA_014380205.1 Sphingomonadaceae bacterium | reverse complement strand
GTCTCGCGGACATAGCGCATCGCCCGCGGCAGTTCCTCGCGCAGCGCGGCGAGGTCCGCCTTGAAGCGGCGCTCGGCCCAGCGGCGGACGCGATCGTGGAGCGGCGCGACGATCAGTGCCGCCAGCCCCACGCCGATCACGCCCGCCCCCCATCCGATGCTTCCGGCAAACCAGCGCTCGCCGATCAGCTCGATCGTCTTGCCGATGCTCGCGAACAGCGCGACGAAGCCGAGCGTGAGCACGCCATAGGCGGCCGAGCGGCCGATCACCGTCTCCGCGTCGTAAAGCCGGTAGCGCAGCAGCGAGACCATCAGGCCGAGCGCGAAGCTCACCAGGCCGAGCGCCGCGAACGGCGTGACGGTGACCTCGATCCACACGCTCCATCGCCGATCGAGCGCGACGAGCATCGGCTCGCCGGCGAGAATCACCATCCCCGCGCCGAACAGGATCGCGCCCACGGCGAAGCCGAAGAACACCCAGCGCAGCTGCTGGCGCTCGACTCCGGGGGGCAGCCGTCGGTATCGCGCCGCCAGCGCCGCCACGGCGAGCGCGAGCAGCGCGACCCAGCCCAAAAGGTGGACGTTGCCGGGGAACAGCCCGAGTTCGACGGCGATCAGCTGCGCGAGCAGCAGCCCCGCCACGATCGCGGCCCATCGCGGCGCCAGCCTGCCGTCGGGGAAGCAGAGCAGCGCAAGGATGATCCCGGCCCAGCCCAGCCACAGCAGCGCGGGCGCGGTCGCGACCAGCCCCAGGGCGTCGGTGGCGAACGCCCCGAAAAAGCTGGTCGCGGAGATGATCAGCAGGGCGATCGAGAGCAGCGCGGGCACGGGTTCGGCGCGCTGCCTGAACAGCAGCAGCGCCGCCGGCACCAGCGCCAGCGGTACGAGCAGCGCACCCACGTCGCCGATGAGATCGGCCGACCAGCGCGTGAATCCGGTTCCCTCATATTGCAGCCCAGGCGCTTCGACGGGCGCGCTGTGCACCAGATAGAGCCCCGCGACCGGCATCGCGATCGCCGCGGCGAGCAGCGCGAACCACACTGCGACATAGACGCGCATCGCGAGGCCGCGCAGGTGCGGCAGACGCCAAGGCTCCGGCGCTTTCGCCAGATCGGCCGAGCCCTCGACGGCCTCCGTCGCCATAACGCCCTCCCGCGCGCTTCATAGTGGACGGCCTATCGACCTGACAGCGGAAAAGCGATGGCGTGCGAGCGTCGCGGCAACCGCGTCGTCGCCGGCATTGCAAGCGCCTTGTCCCCATCGCCTGCGGGGCCCATCTTGACGCTTTGGCCGTCTCGCCATAGCCCAAGAACAAATCTGGAACAAGCCCCCTCCCATGCTGACCCACATCTCCGTCCGCGGCGCGCGCGAGCACAATCTCAAGGACGTCTCGGTCGAGATTCCGCGCGAGACGCTGACCGTGATCACGGGCCTGTCGGGCTCGGGCAAGTCGAGCCTCGCCTTCGACACGATCTACGCCGAGGGCCAGCGGCGCTATGTCGAGTCGCTCTCGGCCTATGCGCGCCAGTTCCTCGAGCTGATGCAGAAGCCCGATGTCGACCATATCGAGGGCCTCTCGCCCGCGATCTCGATCGAGCAGAAGACCACCAGCCGCAATCCGCGCTCGACCGTCGCGACCGTCACCGAAATCTACGACTACATGCGCTTGCTCTGGGCGCGGGTCGGTGTCCCCTACAGCCCCGCGACGGGCGAGCCGATCGCCGCGCAGACGGTCAGCCAGATGGTCGATCGCGTGCTCGCGCTCCCCGAGGGGACGCGGCTGCTGCTGCTTGCGCCGGTGGTGCGCGGGCGCAAGGGCGAGTATCGCAAGGAGCTCGCCGAATGGCAGCGCGCGGGCTTCCAGCGCGTGCGGGTCAATGGCGAGATCCACATGATCGAGGACGCCCCCGCGCTCGACCGCAAGCTCAAGCACGACATCGAGGTGGTGGTCGACCGGCTGGTGGTTCGCGAGGACATCGCGACGCGCCTCGCCGACAGCTTCGAGACCGCGCTCAAGCTGGCGGACGGGCTGGCGTACGTGGACTTGGTCGATGCGATCGTCCCCGGCCGCGAAGACGAAGATGCGGTCGCGGGCGCACTGAAAGGCGCCGGCCTCCCCCCCAACCGCCTCGTCTTCTCCGAAAAATTCGCCTGCCCCGTCTCGGGCTTCACCATCGAGGAGATCGAGCCGCGGCTGTTTTCATTCAATGCTCCACAGGGCGCGTGCCCCGCGTGCGACGGGCTCGGCGAGCGGCTCGAGTTCGACCCCCGGCTCATCGTCCCTAACGCCGCGCTCAGCATCAAGAAGGGCGCGGTCGTCCCCTGGGCGCGCTCGAACCCGCCCAGCCCCTATTACATGCAGGTGCTCGGCAGCCTCGCGCGCGAGTTCGATTTCAGCCTCGAGACGCCGTGGGACGAGCTCCCCGAGGAGGTCCACGCGATCATCCTCACCGGCACCCAGGGCCGCCCCGTCACCTTGCGCTTCCAGGACGGGCGCAAGTCTTACGAAGTCCGAAAACCCTTCGAGGGCGTGATCGGCAACCTCAACCGCCGCATGCTCCAGACCGAGAGCGCGTGGATGCGCGAGGAGCTGTCGCGCTTCCAGACCGCCCAGCCCTGCGAGACCTGTCTCGGCGCGCGGCTCAAGCCCGAGGCGCGCGCGGTCAAGATCGCGGGCGAGGACATCTCGATCTCGACGCGCCGCGCGGTCGGCCACGCGCTGAGCTGGTTCGAGGACCTCCCCCGCCACCTCAACGACCAGCAGAACCAGATCGCGAAAGCCATTCTCAAGGAGATCGTCGAGCGGCTCGGCTTCCTCAACAATGTCGGGCTCGACTATCTCAACCTCGATCGCCGCTCGGGAACGCTCTCGGGCGGCGAGAGCCAGCGCATCCGCCTCGCCAGCCAGATCGGCTCGGGGCTCTCGGGCGTGCTCTACGTGCTCGACGAGCCCTCGATCGGCCTCCACCAGCGCGACAACGACCGCCTGCTGATCACGCTCAAGCGCCTGCGCGATCTCGGCAACACCGTGATCGTCGTCGAGCATGACGAGGAGGCGATCCGCGCCGCCGATCACGTCATCGACATGGGCCCCGGCGCGGGCGTCCACGGCGGCGAGATCGTCGCCTCGGGGCTGCTCGCCGACGTGCTCGCCAGCGAGAAAAGCCTCACCGCCGATTATCTCACCGGCCGCCGCGCGGTCCCCGTCCCCGCCAAGCGCCGCAAGGGCACGGGGCGCAAGCTCACCGTCCACGAGGCGCGCGCCAACAATCTCAAGCGGATCACCGCCTCGATCCCGCTCGGAACCTTCACCTGCGTGACCGGCGTCTCCGGCTCGGGCAAGTCGAGCTTCACGGTCGACACGCTCTACGCCGCCAGCGCGCGCGCGCTGAATGGCGCGCGGATCATCGCCGGCGCGCACGAGAAGATCGTCGGGCTGCACAACCTCGACAAGGTGATCGACATCGATCAGTCGCCGATCGGCCGCACCCCGCGCTCCAACCCCGCGACCTACACCGGCGCCTTCACCTCGATCCGCGACTGGTTCGCGGGCCTCCCCGAGAGCCTCGCGCGCGGCTACAAGCCCGGCCGCTTCAGCTTCAACGTGAAGGGCGGGCGCTGCGAGGCCTGCGGAGGCGATGGGCAGAAACGCATCGAGATGAACTTCCTGCCGGACGTTTATGTGATGTGCGATGTCTGCCGGGGACGGCGTTATAATCGCGAAACGCTGGCCGTCAGATATAAAGGATTGTCGATAGCCGAACTG
>JACMKH010000246.1 GCA_014380205.1 Sphingomonadaceae bacterium | reverse complement strand
GCGCCGAGGGCGGGCTGCTCGTGCTGCTCGGCGAGGCGAGCGCCTATCCGCACGGGAGCGGCCAGCCGCAGGCGGTGCGCGAGGGCGAGGTCGTGCTGATGGACGGCGGGTGCAACGTAGAGGGCTATCAATCGGACATCAGCCGCACTTTCGTGTTCGGCGAGGCGAGCGCCGAGCAGCGCCGCGTCTGGGAGCAGATGCATCGCGGCCAGGCGATGGCGTTCGAGGCCGCGCAGCTCGGGCGGCCGGCGGGCAGCGTCGATGATGTCGTGCGCGCCTGGTACGAGAGCCTCGGCTACGGCCCCGGCTACGCCCTCCCCGGCCTCTCGCACCGCACCGGCCACGGCATCGGCATGGAGGGCCACGAGCCCGTCAACCTCGTCCATGGCGAAACCACCCCGCTCGCGCCGGGCATGTGCTTCTCGAACGAGCCCGGCATCTACATCCCAGGCAGCTTCGGCATCCGCCTCGAGGATTGCTTCCACATGACCGATGCGGGCCCGCGCTGGTTCTCGGAGCCGCCGCCTTCGATCGACGAGCCCTTCGGCTGAGCCGCGCGCCCAGCAATCACCCCGGCCGCCCGCCGTGCGCGTCCCATAGCGCGAGGAATTCGCGGCGCGTCTTGGGGCCATAGGTCGCGAAGCTCGGGTTGGGGTCGGCGCGGTATTCGGCGCGGCGCTCCGCGAGCGGGCTGTTGCGTGCGATCGCGGCGGGATCGAGGCCATAGACCGCCGCGCCGTTGAGCCCGAAGATGCGCGCCTTGGCTTCGCGGGTGAGCGCGGGATAGCCGAAGCCCTCCTGATATTGCTCTGAAATCTCGAACGCGCGGAAGGCCTGGATCTGATCCTGCGGGCTGCCGTACCAGATCGAATCGGTACCCCACATGATCCTCTCCTCGCCGAAGGTCGCGAGCAGCTTGCCCATGACGTGCGCAGCCTCGTCCGGGCGCGACATGAAATAGCGCCAGAGCGAGCCCATCTCGGCGTAAAGGTTGCCGCCGTTGCGCGGCAGCCCCGCGTCGCGGTGCGCCTTGATCAGGCGATCGACGCCTTGGGGGTTCTCCGCGTTGTAGGCGCCTTCGGCCACGCCGCCTTCGAAGCCCCCGTGATAGACGAGGAAGGTGAGATCGGGATTGGCCACCGCCGCCCGGCCCATGTCTTGCGGGCTCGAATATTCATACTGCAGCCCACGCAGTGGCACGCCCTTGTGGACCGCGATCGTGGTGACGCCGAGCCGGCGTGCGTTGGCGAAGGTGCGTTCGGCGAAATCGCTTTGATCGAGGAAGAAGCCGACGCCCTCGGGCCCCCATTGCGGATACATTTTCCAGGCGTCGACGCCGTAGCGCTCGGCCTTCTCGTCCATCGCCTCGAGCTCGCCGGGATCGTTGGGGAGCACGCCGCCGTGGATCAGGCAGCGCGCGCCTTCGCCGCCCAGCGCCTCGACCACCTCGCGCGCCTCGGCGGCGTAGGCGATCGGGGTGGGGTTGCTCGCAGCGGTGCCCCACAGGGCCGAGATCACCGCGACTTCGGTGTCGCTGTCGAGATAGACCTCCTGCGCGAGCGTCTGGGCCGAATAGCAGGCGTAGCTGCCGTCCGCGCATTGCGCCGACTGGCCGAACGCCTGGGAGAGGTTGCGCGCCCAAATCTCGCCGTCGCGCCCCGTCGCCCAGGCGCCCGAGGGGTCGACGCAATGCGTCTGGACGTCGAGGATGAACTCGTCGCCCTCGACCGATTGCGCGGCGACGGCGGGATCGAGCGCGGCCTCGTCGGCCAGTGCGTAGCGCCCGCCCGCGCCGGGATTGGCGCGGTTGCACGCGGCGAGCGCCGAGGCCGCGCCCATCGCGCTGACCATGAAGGCGCGGCGGCGGATGCCGAGGCGGCGCGCGTTATCGCTCGCGGCTTCGTGCGCGTAGGCATTGGCGCGGCGTTGAGCAGGCGTGAGCGGAGTCGGCGAAAACTCGCCGTTGCTCGCAGTGTCGATCTTGATAGGCAGGCGCGCGCCTTCGGGGTCCATGTCGACACGGCCACGCATCGGCGCTCTCCTCTCCTGGCGACTCAGGAGCGAAGCATAGCGCCGAGCGCCCCGTGAGTCCCGCGCACTAGGGCGCGGCGCGCGTCAGCTCGACGGATTCGCGCAATCTTCCATCTGGCGCTCGAGCACCGTGAAATCGGCTTCGGAGATCTTGAGATCGGCGCAGGTGCCGTCAGCCATGTGCGCGTCGTCGATCGCCCAATAGCCCTCATCCTCGAGCTTGAGGTCGTCCCAGCTCGCGACGCCGAGCGCCTCGAGCGCGCCCGACAGCGCCCAGTTCCTCGATACCCTCATCAACCAGCCGGAGTCGATTGATACCATCATGACAAACTGGTATCACGACTAT
>JACMKH010000245.1 GCA_014380205.1 Sphingomonadaceae bacterium | reverse complement strand
CGGCCGCTCGACGACCAGGTCGCGCGCGGCGGGGCGCGCGGCGAGCTCGCGGAGCAACCGAAACAAGGGCCCGGCCTCGGGCGTGTAGCTCGCGCGACTCGGTCCCGCAGCGAGCATCACATCGACCTGGTCCTCGGGCATCACCGCGCGGAGCAGGAACTCTTCGTCGTCCATGCTTACGCCGAAGCGCCTGCGCAGGTCGGCATAGTCGGGAAAGTCGGGCTCTTTCTCGAGCTCGCGCGCGCGGGGGCGGTCGAGGATGGCGGTCTCGACCTCGGGATCGACCGGGCTGGTCGGGCGGCCGAACTTGCCAAGCACATAGCGGATTATCTGATCGGACACCTGGCCGTAGCGCGCTCCGCCGATGACGTTGGCGGTCGCCTGGGTGAGCACAATCTGGGGGAAGGGCGTGACCATGATCGGATAGCCCAGCTCGGCGCGCACGCGCTCGGTCTCGGCGACGACCGCGTCGAAGCGATCGCCGAGCCCGAGCTCGTCGAGCTGGCGGCGCGTCGTGGTCATCACCCCGCCCGCGATCTGGTGGCGCAGGAAGCTCGCGTCGAAGCTTTGCGGCGTGCCAGGCGGCAGGCTTTCCGCGCGCGCGAGCCGCGTCCAGTAATCATGGACCTTGGCGAGCGCGTCGTCGTCGATCGGCACCTCGTGCCCCGCCTCCCGCAAATTGGCGACCATCCGCACCGCTTCCGGGAGCGAGCTGCCGTCGCCGAGCGGGCCGATGCCGACGTGGACCGCGTCGATGAAGCCGAGATCGGCGGCGGCGAGGCTAGTCAGCGGGCCATAGCCAATCGTGCAATGCGCGTGGATTTCGAGCCGCTTGTCCCCGATGGCGGCCTTGACCGCGGGCGCGAGCGTGCGGACGCGCTCGGGCGACATCAGCCCGCTTGGGTCCTTGAGATAAAAGAGGTCGATGTGCGGCGAGGCGGCGAGCTTGGCTGCGAAAGCGGCGTAGAACCGGTCGTCATGGACCTCCGACAGCGTGAAGGTCAGCGCGCCCATCACCTCGGCGCCGCCCTCCTCCTTGACCAGCCGCGAGGCTTCGATCACCGCCTCGGGATCGTGCTGGGGGTCGAGCATGATGAAGCGGCGGATGCCGTTGGCCTGGAGCCGGCGGTAGACCAGCCGCATGAACTCGGGCCCCGCCTGCTGCCAGGCGATGAAGCGCATCCCCGTGGTGATGAACTGGAGCGGCGAGCGCGGCATCGCCGCGCGCACGCGGCGGATGCGCTCCCATGGATTGTTGCGGAAATAGCGGACCGCGACCGCCATGTGCGTCGAGGAGGTGAAGTCGATCGCGTGGAAGCCGACGCGGTCGAGCTGGCCCGCGATCTGGAGGATCTGCGCGGTGTCGAGCCCCGTCGCGCCCCATAGCGACTGGTTGCCGTCGCGGATCGAGACGTCGACGAGCTTGATCTCAGCCACGCGCCAGGCCCTCGAAAAACAGCGCGTCGACACCGCCCGCGATGAAGCGCGGATCGCGTGCGATCTCCACATACAATCCGGCGGTCGTCTCGAGCCCCTCGATCGCAAGCGCGTCGAGCGCTGCCGCCAGCTGCGCCACCGCCGCCTCGAGAAAAGCTTCCGTCCCGCGCGACACCACGTCGCCCGACGCGATCACCAGGCGGTCCATCCACTCCGGGTGCTCGGTCCGGAGCCATTGGGCCAGACCCTCGCCGCCCATTCCGGGCATGCGGTAGTCCGAGAGGATCACCGAGAACTCGGCGTCGCCCGACTCCAGCTTGGCCACGGCGTCCTCGGCCGATCGCACCACCGTGACCCGATGGCCTTCGCGCTCGAGCAGCGAGGCCACCGCCCGCGCGACCGGCGCCTCGTCCTCCACCACCAGGATCGACAGCGGGCCGG
>JACMKH010000244.1 GCA_014380205.1 Sphingomonadaceae bacterium | reverse complement strand
CGCGTTGCCGAGCCCGAGCCGGCGCGCGCGCCGGCGGATCTGGTCGGCGGCTTCCTCGCCCGAGACATAGGCGACCGCCCTCCCCTCGCGCGCCATCAGCGCGGCGGCCTGAAGCAGCAGGGTCGATTTGCCGATGCCGGGATCGCCGCCGATCAGCAACGCCGAACCCGGCACGATCCCGCCGCCGATCGCGCGGTCGAATTCGGCGATCCCGGTCGCGATCCGCTCGGGCAGCGCGGTTTCGGCGTCGAGCCCAACCAGCGCCACCGCGCGCCCCCCCGATTGCAAATTGTGCCGCGCCTGAAACACCGTCACCACCGCCCCCGCGTCCTCGACCAGCGTGTTCCAGTCGCCGCACTCGACGCACTGCCCCTGCCATTTCGACGCGACCGACCCGCAGGCCTGGCAGACGTAGCGCTTTTGGGGCTTAGCCATGGGAGGATGCTTAGCGGGAACAGGAAGGGAACGCTAGAGCGATATCGTCATGCATTTGAAGCCCGTCATTCCCGCGAAAGCGGCAATCCAGCTTTCTTGAGGCTTGGCAGCGAAAGAAGAAGCTGGATTCCCGCCTGCGCGGGAATGACGAAGGAGAGAGTCAAGCTCTGCGCCCAGGCGCCAACACTCCCTCGGCAAACTCCGTCAAGCTGTCGTCACGCGCGCCCATCACGACAATGCGGTCGCCCTCGCGCGCCATCCCGGCGAGCCAGTCGCCGCAGGCTTCGCGGTCGGCGATATGCGTCGCGGCGCGACCGCCCTTGGCCACCCCCTCGACGATCGCCTCGCTGCCCACGCTGCGATTGGTCGTTCCGCCGTAATAGACCGGGTCGCACATCACGAGCCGGTCCTCTTCCGCCATCTCGCGGACGAAGCACGCGATCAGCTCGTCGCGCATCGTACGCAGCGGGCCGTATCCGTGGGGCTGGAAGAAGATCAGCAAGCGGCCGGGGAAAGCGTGGAGCGTGCGCAAGGTCGCGGCGATCTTGTCGGGGTTGTGCGCAAAATCGTCGATCACGGTGACGCCGTTGGCGGTGCCAACGATCTCGAAGCGCCGCCGCAGCCCCTTGAACTCCGCGAGCACCGCCGCCGCCTTGTCGAGCTCGATCCCACACGCACGCGCCGCTGAGAGCGCTGCAAGCGCATTCGAGACATTGTGCCGCCCGGGCACAGCAAGGCGCAGCGCCGCCCAGCCCTCCTTGGTCGACAGCGCACACGAGGAGCCCAGCGGCTCTTCGACCACGTCGTGCGCCACGAGGTCTGCAACCCCGCCGATCGAGAAGGTCTGGAGTTTGCCCACCGCCAACCCCTCCGCGAGCGCGGCCGCCTCGGGATCGTCGGCGTTGACGATCGCGGCCTCGGCGCGCTCGAGGAAGCCCGTGAACAGCGCGTTGAGCTCGTCCAGCGATTTATGGTCGAGCGTGACATTGGTGAGCACGGCGATGCTTGGGCGGAACATCGCGATCGATCCGTCGCTCTCGTCGAGCTCGGTGACGAACGCGTCGCCCTTCCCGACCAGCGCGCTCGTGAAGGGCGTATCGTCGCCCGCGAAATTCTTCATCACCGCGCCGTTCATCACCGTCGGATCGCGGCCGCAGGCGTGGAGGATCCACGCGATCATTCCGGTCACGGTCGATTTGCCGCTCGTTCCCCCAACGCCGATCCCTAGCGGTGCGGCATTGAACAGCTCCGCGAGCAGCTCGGGCCGCGTCATCCGCGCCGCGCCGACCCTGGCCGCCGCGACGATGTCGGGCACGCTCTCCTCGACCGCTGCCGAGGCGACGACGGTCTGGTCCGCGCTCTCAATTCCGCTCCCGTCCTGCGGAAACAGCGCGATCCCCTGCGCGCGCAGCCAGTCGAACTTGGCGCTGCTGCGCCCCTGATCAAGCGCCCTGTCCGACCCCGCGACCTCGGCGCCGCGCGCGCGGACGATCGCCGCGAGCGGCAGCATCCCGCTCCCGCCGATGCCGCAGAAGAAATAGCGTTTGTCGCGCTCCATCGGCCCCCGCTATTGGCTCGCGCGGGCAAGTTCAAATGGGAGCGCAAAGATGCGGATCGGCGTCGTCGCCCCGAGCTCGCCGTTCGAGCGCGAGACCGCCGCACGCGTGACGGCGCTCGCGGCCAAGCTCCAGCCTTCGGCCGAGCTCGTCTTCCACCCGCAATGCTTCCTTTCGCACAACCATTTCGCCGGCGCGGATAAGTCGCGCGCCGCAGGCTTCGCCGAGTTCGCCAACGACCCCGCGCTCGACGCGATCTGGTTCGCGCGCGGGGGTTATGGCGCATGCCGGATGGCCGAGGCGGCGCTGGCTCGGCTTGAAGCCCCCGCGATTGCCAAGACCTACCTCGGCTACAGCGACGCCGGGACGCTGCTCGCGCCGCTCTACATGCGCGGTGCGTCGGTCGCGCACGGCCCGATGTGCCAGGACCTGGTTCGCGAGGGCGGTGAGGCCGCGATCGCGCGCGCGCTCGCCTGGCTCGTCGAGCGCGACCTCGCCGCACTCGAGCCCGGCCTCGATCCGGCCCACCCCCACGCCGCGTTCAACGTCATGGTGCTCTGCCAGATCCTCGGCACGCCGCTCATGCCCGATCTCGGCGGCCACGTCCTGCTGCTCGAGGAGGTCTCCGAGCATCTCTACCGCATCGACCGCGCGTTGTTCACGCTGACCAGCAACCCCGCCATCCGCAAGGTCGCCGGGATCAGGCTGGGGAGGTGCGGCGACATTATCGAGAACGATCCCGATTTCGGGATGGACGCCGAGGCGATCGCGAAAGAATGGTGCGCGCGGAGCGGCATCGCGTGGCTGGGCGCGGCGGACATCGGGCACGATGCGGCGAACAAGGTTGTCCCCTTCGGGATGACTGGCTGACGCAGCCTTCCCTTGCAGGGGGGGAAGTCGCCTGCCACCACCTTCCCATGCGGGAGAAGGAGCTGCGGCTGGCGCTGGTCTGCTATGGCGGGATCAGCCTCGCCGTCTACATGCACGGCATCACCAAGGAAATCTGGCGCCTCGCCCGCGCGAGCCGCGATTTCCATGAGGGCGCGACCGGCGCCGCGGGCTCGCAGGCCGTCTATCGCGCGCTGCTCGAGACCATCGAGGCCGAGACCGGCATCCGCCTCCGCGCGCTCGTCGACATCGTCACGGGCGCGAGCGCGGGCGGGATCAATGGCATCTTCCTCGCCAACGCGATCGCGAGCGGCCGCTCGCTCGAACCGCTCACCGAGCTCTGGCTCGAGCGCGCCGACGTCGACGTGCTGCTCGCGCCCGATCGCCGCCCGCTGACGCGCGCGACCAAATTCTGGGCGGCGCCGGTCGCCTGGATGATCTCGCGCAGCCCCGGCAACACGATCGACGCGACCGTCGCGCCCGAGACGCGCGAGGAGGTCCGCGCCAAGCTGTCGCGCTTCGTCCGCGCCAAGTGGTTCCAGCCGCCCTTTGGCGGGCCGGGGTTCACCCACCTGATCCTCGACGCGCTCGGCGCAATGGCGGCGACGCCCGCCGAGGGGGCGCTGCTCCCGCCCGGCCAGCCGCTCGACCTGTTCGTCACGGTCACCGATTTTCACGGCCATCCCGAGCGGCTCCGGCTCAACTCGCCGCCCGAGGTCGTCGAGACCGAGCACCGGCTGATCCTAGCCTTCTCCGATCACGGCCGCGATCCCCGCGCGATCGGCGAGGAGCCCGAACTTGCCTTCGCCGCGCGCGCGACTGCCAGTTTCCCCGGCGCGTTTCCGCCCTTCTCGGTCGGCGAGCTCGATGCCGCGCTAGCTGAGCGCGGCGAGCCCTGGCCGGGGCGCGACGCCTTCCTCGCGCGCGCGCTGCCGCACCATCACGCGGTCGGAATGGCCGAGCAGGCGGTGCTGATCGACGGATCGGTGCTCGCCAACGCGCCCTTCGGCCCCGCGATCGCGGCGCTGCGCGATCGCCCCGCGCGCCGCGAGGTCGATCGCCGCTTCGTCTATATCGACCCGCGCCCCGGCGCGCACAGCATCGGCCTGGGCGAGGGCAAGGGCGAGCCTCCCGGCTTCTTCCGCACGATCTTCGGGGCGATGTCGGACATCCCGCGCGAGCAGCCGATCCGCGACAATCTCGAGGCGATCGAGCGCCATTCGGCGCGGATCGCCGCTATGCGTCGGCTGATCGAGGCGATCCGCCCCGAGGTCGAGGCCGCGATCGCGGGCGCGTTCGACCGCACGCTGTTTCTCACTCGCCCCACACCCGCCCGGCTCGCCGCATGGCGGCGCAAGGCGCAGACGCTCGCGGCGCGGCGCGCGGGCTACGCCTATGTGTCCTACGGCCATTTGAAGCTCGCCGGGATCGTCGAGGAGGCGGCGACGGTGCTCGCCGCGCTTACCGGTGCGCCCGATCCGCACGCGACCGAACGGTTGCGCGGCGCGCTGCGCGAGGCGGTCCATGCGATGGCGCTCGACGCGCCCGGCGCGCTATCGGCCGAGGGCGCGAGCGATAGCGCGGTCGAATTCTTCCGCGCGCACGATCTCATGTTCCGCGTCCGCCGGCTGCGCTTCGTGCTCCGCCGGCTCGTCGAGATCGGCGAGGGCGGAACCTGCCCCGCTCCCGCAATCGAGGCCGCGCGCGATGCGATCTATGCGGCGCTCGCCGGCCATCTCGACCGTCAGCGCGCCGATTTCTACGGCAAGCCGCTCCGCAAGCTCGCCGCCTTCGCCGAGCGGGACGCCGTCTCCGCGCTCGCCGCGCTCGGCTCCGCGCGCGACGGGCAACATCGCCACCGAGGACCTCGTCTCGATGCTGCATGAGATGGGTTTCGAGACGGGCGTTGACTTGGAGCGCGTCATAGAAGCGGCGAGGGCTGCACAGAACATCCTCGGGCGGCCGCTCGGCAGCCACGTGCTCACGGCCGGCCCGGTCGAGTGGCAGCGCGGCTAGCCCTCGCGGTCGCCACAGGCGCGGCAAGCGTCCTGCCGGGATTCCTCGTGGGCGCG
>JACMKH010000243.1 GCA_014380205.1 Sphingomonadaceae bacterium | reverse complement strand
GTGAGGAGCACGCCCGCGTTGCCCGTGATCACGCGGCCGGGCTCGAAGACGAGGCGTCGACCGCGCCCTCGATCGCTTCTTCCATGTCGCGGACCGAGCGGCGCAGCGCCGGCTCGGCGGCGGGCTCGGCGTGCCCTACAACCCCGATCTGCCCGATCCGCCGACCCCCGCCGATTACGGCCGCATGGTCGGCGCGGCGACGCGCGGCTGGAACGTCCGCCTCGTCTTCGAGCCCGGCCGCGTGATCACGGGCAACGCGGGCGTGCTCCTCACCCGCGTCGTCCGCGTGAAGCCGGGCGTGGCGCACCCCTTCGTCATCGTCGACGCCGCGATGAACGATCTTCTCCGTCCGAGCCTCTACGACGCTTGGCACGACATCCGCGTGGTCACGCCGCGGGCGCGTGAGATGACCGCGACCGTGGTCGGCCCGGTGTGCGAGACGGGTGACACTTTCGCCACCGCGCGCCGCATCGGCGCGGTCGAGGAGGGCGACCTGTTGATGTTCGCCACCGCCGGGGCCTATGCCGCGACCATGGCGAGCACCTATAATTCGCGATCGCTGACGCCGGAGGTGATGGTCGCGGGCGACCAATGGGCGGTCGTGCGCGCGCGACTACCGATCGATGCGCTGATCGCGGCGGACCGGCTGCCGCCCTGGCTCGAAGGCGAGCGGGCATGAAGCGCGTTCGCAAAGCCGTCTTCCCCGTCGGCGGGCTCGGCACGCGCTTCCTTCCCGCGACCAAGGCGATCCCCAAGGAGATGCTCCCCGTCGTCGACAAGCCGCTGATCCAGTACGCGGTCGACGAGGCGCGCGAGGCGGGGATTGAGCAGATGATCTTCGTCACCGGGCGCGGCAAGTCGGCGATCGAGGACCATTTCGACATCGCCTATGAGCTCGAATCAACGATGGCCGACCGCGGCAAGGCGCTCGACGCGATCGCGGGAACGCGCTTCGCGCCCGGCGCGGTCGCCTATGTCCGCCAGCAGGAGCCCAATGGGCTCGGCCATGCGATCTGGTGCGCGCGCGACATCGTCGGCGACGAGCCCTTCGCGATCCTGCTCGCCGACGAGCTGATGACCGGCACGCCCGGCTGCATGAAGCAGATGGTCGATGCGTACGCGGAAATCGGCGGCAACCTGGTCTGCGGCTATGAGGTCGCGCCCGAGGAGACGCGCGATTACGGCGTGATCGATCCGGGCGAGGTGCGCGGCGCGCTCGTCGAGGTCCGCGGGCTCGTCGAGAAGCCCCCGCCGGGAACCGCGCCTTCGAACCTGATGATCCCCGGTCGCTACATCCTCCAGCCCGAGGTGATGCGTATCCTCGACCGGCAGGAGCGCGGCGCGGGCGGCGAGATCCAGCTCACCGACGCAATGGCCGAAATGATCGGCCGCGCCCCCTTCTACGCGATGCGTTTTACGGGCCGCCGCTTCGACTGCGGGAGCAAGGCAGGCTTCATCGAGGCCAACCTCGCGCTCGCGCTCGAGCATCCCGACATCGCGCCGCATATCCGGGCGTTCCTGGCCAAAATCTGATATACTGGCGCGATGCACAGCTTGCCGATCTTCGCCGTCGTCCGCGACCGGCCTGTGATCGTTGTCGGCGAGGGTGAATGGGCGGCGGCCAAGCGCCGCCTGCTCGAGCGGGCGGGCGCGCGCGTGGTGGGCGAGGAAGAGACCGCGCTGCTCGCGATCGTCGCGGTCGAGGACGACGCGGCGGCCGAGGCGGCGGTCGCGCGATTGAACGCGCGCGGCGTGCTCGTCAACGC
>JACMKH010000242.1 GCA_014380205.1 Sphingomonadaceae bacterium | reverse complement strand
GATGCTCGACCTGATCGCGGCGACGATGGCCCCCGATCCGGGTTCGGACACCGCGCGCGTGTGCGCGCTCGAATCGGCGAACTACATGCGCAACCAGCTGCTCCGCGATACCGACTGGGCGAGCATGGCGCATTCGCTCGAGGTGCGCGTGCCGCTCGTCGATTTCACGCTGCTCGGGCAGGTCTCGTCATTCCTGGACCGGATGGCGGGCGGCGCGGGCAAGCAGTTGCTCGCCGGGGCGCCAAGCCGCGCGGTGCCGCAGGAAATCGTCGACCGGCCCAAGACGGGCTTCGCGGTACCCGTGCGCAACTGGCTGAGCGGCGCGGCGCGCCACATTCCCGATCGCCGCGATTCGCGGGTCTGGTCGCGCGAAGTCCTCGAACGCTATGACGCGCGCGCCGAGCAACTGCTCGCGGCCTGACCAGCCCCACGTGAAGATCCTTGCGCTGACCCACTATTATCCACCCGAGGTCAACGCGCCGGCCTCGCGGATGTCCGAGCATGCGCGCGCCTGGACGCGCGCGGGGCACGCGGTAACGGTGGTCACCTGCGCGCCCAATCATCCCGCGGGCACGCTCTATCCGGGCTATCGCAACCGCGCGTTTCAGCGCGAGAATGTCGATGGTATCGAGGTGATCCGGGTGTGGACGTGGCTCGCCGCCAATGAGGGCTTCCTGCCGCGCATCCTCAATTATGTCAGCTACTTCGTCTCGGTGCTGGTGTGGCAGTGGCGGCTGCCCAAGGCCGATGTCGTCATCTCGACCTCGCCGCAATTTTTCTGCGGGCTGGCGGGGTGGCTGCTCAGGCGCAGGCGGCGGCCTTGGGTGCTCGAAATCCGCGACCTCTGGCCCGAAAGCATCATCGCGGTCGGGGCGATGAAGCGCGGGCCCGTCATCCGCGCGCTCGAAGCGATCGAGGGCTGGGCGTATCGCAAGGCCGATCTGGTGGTCTCGGTGACCGACAGCTTCGTGCCGCACATCCGCGCGCGGCGGCCGGCGGGCGCGATCGCGGTGATCAAGAACGGCGTCGATCTCGCGCTGTTCGGCCCCGCCGACGGCGAGGCATTCAAGGCCGCGCACGGGCTGACGGGCAAGTTCGTCGCCGCCTATGTCGGCACGCACGGGATGGCGCACGGGCTGGAGACCGTGCTCGACGCCGCCGAAATCCTGCGCGAGCGGCGCGACATCGCGGTGCTAATGGTCGGCGGCGGGGCGGAGCGCGAGCGGCTGGAGGCGGAGCGCGCGCGGCGCGGGCTCGACAATGTCCTGATGCTCGGCCAGCAGCCGAAGGCGGCGATGCCGGCGATCTGGGCGGCGACGGGCGCGGCGCTGGTGCTGCTGCGCGGGCTCGATACCTTCAAGAGCGTGCTGCCGTCGAAGATGTTCGAGGCGATGGCGCTCGGCGTTCCGATGGTGCTCGGGGTCGAGGGGGAGGCGAAAAAGCTCATGCTCGACGCGAAAGCAGGGATCGCGATTCCGCCCGAAAACGCCCCCGAGCTCGCAGCCGCAATCGTCCGCCTCGCCGACGACCGCGCCTTCGCCGAGCGCGTGGGTCAAGACGCGCGCGCGTTCGTCGAACGAAATTTCGACCGCGCCCGGCTCGCGGAGGATTATCTCGTGCTGCTCGACGACGCGGTCGACCGCGCGCGATGAATATGCGCCGCAGCTGGGCGTTCGCGCGCCACATCCCCGGGCGCAAGATCGCGGCGCGGCTCGCGCTGGCACTGCGTCGCCGCGTCGCCG
>JACMKH010000241.1 GCA_014380205.1 Sphingomonadaceae bacterium | reverse complement strand
GGCCATGTCCGCCCCGCCGGCGAGCTGGGCGCCGAGCCCGGGGGCGATCTCCGCGATCGCCTGCCCCATCCGGCCGAGGCTGCCATAGATGCCGATGCTCGTCATGGCCGTGTCTGTGGCACAGGCGTGGGACGAAGGGTAGAGAGCGGCGATGCGCGACATCCACAACATCGTGATCCTCACCGGCGCGGGGCTATCCGCCGAGAGCGGAATCGCCACTTTTCGCGGGCCGGGCGGGCTTTGGGAGGGGCACCGGGTCGAGGATGTCTGCACGCCGCAGGCGCTCGCGCGCAATCCCGAGCTGGTGCACCGTTTCTATGATGCACGCCGGGCGAAGCTCGCGGAGGTCGAGCCCAACGCCGCGCATCTGGCGCTGGCGCGGCTGGATACGGAGTGGCCGGGCGAGTTGCTGATCGTCACGCAGAATGTCGATGACCTGCACGAGCGCGCCGGCGCAGAGCGGCTGATCCATATGCATGGCGAGCTCAAATCGGCGCTCTGCGCGCAGTGCGGGGATCGGCGGCCGTGGGAAGGATCGCTGCCGCCGGAAAGCTTATGTGCCGCATGCGGCGCGGCGGCGCTGCGCCCCGACATCGTCTTTTTCGGCGAGATGCCCTACCGGATGGAGGCGATCGAGCGGGCCTTGGCCCGCGCCGATCTGTTCGTCTCGATCGGCACCTCGGGCGCGGTCTATCCCGCCGCGGGCTTCGTCCAGACCGCGCGCTATTGCGGCGCGAGGACGCTCGAGCTCAACCTCGAGCCGAGCGAGGGGAGCTTCTTGTTCGGCGAGAGCCGGATGGGCCCGGCTGGCGAGCTCGTGCCGACCTGGGTCGACGAGGTGCTTGCGGCCCGTTTGGTCTAAATTGGCTTCGCTCCTCATCCTCGCCTTCGCGCTCGCGATGGACGCGTTTGCGGTCGCCGTCGCGCAGGGGGTGACGGCGCGGGTGCGCGTGGCGCAGGCGCTTTGGATCGCGCTGGCGTTCGGGGTGGCGCAGGGGGCGATGCCGCTGGTCGGCTGGGAGTTAAGCAACGCGTCCGCGCGCTGGATCGCGGCAGTCGATCATTGGATCGCGTTTGTCCTGCTCGGCGCGATCGGGGTCAAGATGATCCATGAGTCGCGCCGCGAGCAGGGCAGGGGATCTCAGCGGCTCTCGGGGCTGGGCCTGCTCGCGGCGGCGGTCGCGACGAGCATCGACGCGGCGGTGGCGGGGATCACGCTGCCGCTGCTCGGACTGCCGATCACGGTGTCGTGTGTGACGATCGGCGCGGTCACGGCGGCGCTGTGTTTCGTCGGTGCGCTGGCAGGGGGGAAGCTCGGGGCGCGAGCGGGGCCGCGCGCCGAACTGATCGGCGGAATTGTGCTGATCGGGCTCGGCACGCGCATCCTGATCGAGCATTTGAGCGCATGAGGCGGCGCGACGCGCTTCAACCGCGCGCGTTCACGCTCTAGACGCGCGGCCATGCCCGGGCGCACAACCTCGACATGACGACGATCTCGACGACGGCCGCCGCGCTGATCGGCATGCTGCTCGCCGCGTGGCTCGGGCTTGCGGTCTGGGCGACGC